>CAZHLC010000273.1:0-6074 GCA_964532545.1 uncultured Leptospiraceae bacterium
ATGTTATGGGTGGCCCCACCAGAAACTCACATGGCCATAGAGTATGGTTTCACCCTGAACCCCAGTTCGAGGGTATGCCCCGTGGTGGGCCTGACCAACGCTTCATGTCACTGCCCGGCTATCTGGGCGGCCGCTTCAGAGTCTGCGGCAATAAGTGGTATGGTTCAAATGTAAATAATCCCAAGAAGCATGGTTTACCCCGCTCAATTCTAACCATGACACTGAATGATGCAGAGACCGCCCGGCCCCTGGCTATTCTAGAAGCCAATATTCTGAGCTCAATGAGAACAGGCGCCGTGGTGGGCCTGAGTGCCCGCTATCTGGCCCCAGACAACAGCAAAACCATGGGGGTGATTGCTGCTGGCCCCATCAGCCGCTACTCAACCCTAGCCGTGGCCAGGGCCATTGATTCGCTACAGAAGATTACCGTATTTGATATTAACCAACAGGCTGCCGAAAAATTTTGTGCCGATATGTCAGATCGCCTGGGGCTGCAGGTCGAAGCGGCAGGCAGCTTTGAAGAGGCGGTTGAAAACAAAGATATTGTGGTTTCAGCCATTTCGGGCAGCCATACGCCTCTTTTTGAACAAGGTCTTTTGAAAGAGGGCTCTTTATTATCATTACCGGGCCGGGCCAATGTTGAAGAAGACTATCTTTTAAATGCCCAGATTGTGCCCGATTGCTGGGCTATGCAGAAAACCTACAAGATTGAAGGTCTGCTCATGCCTGAAGGCGAACAGGTGATTCCACATATGCAATTGCACAACATGGTTGAGCGAGGTGCTATTAAAGAAAGCGAAATTATCGACCTTGGCCAGATTGCAGCGGGCCGGGCCAGCATCGATAAAAACAGCAAAAAGTATAAGTATTTTATCTCTAATGGGCTTATATTGCAAGATATCGCCTGGGCCATGGTTTTGTATGAGAATGCCTTGAAGAAAAACCTGGGCCAAGAGCTCACGTTGTGGAACGAGCCCTTTTCAATATGACAGCACGCTTCAAACAACTCAATGTTGCTACCGAAACTGTAACCATCTATTTTGAAGGGCGGCCCTTTGAAGTTGCCGCAGGTACGACCGTTGCGGCGGCCCTGCTCTCTGTCACAACAGACAATTTCTGTTTTTCTGCAGCCCAGAATGAGCCCCGGGCCCCTTATTGTATGATGGGGGTATGTTTTGAATGTTTGCTGACTATTGATGAAAAGAAACACCGACAAGCCTGCATGATTCAGGTTAAAGATCAAATGCGTATCAGAAAAAACCAGTGAAAGACTTTGATGTAATCATAATTGGCAGTGGGCCCGCAGGAATGGCCTGCAGCCACGAGCTTGCCCTGGCCGGCGCCAGAGTGGCCCTGCTTGATGAGCAAGAAAAGCCCGGCGGGCAGATTTACCGTAATGTTACCAGTGCTACCTTGCAGCAGAAAGAAATCTTAAAAGAAGATTATACTGCCGGTGAGCAACTGGCTCATACAATGCTGGCAGCAAATATTGAATATATCAGCGGGGCTCAGGTATGGCAGGCCACCCGCAGAGGTGATGTCTACTTTTCAAAGTCTGGCCAATCAAAAAAGCTCAGCTGCAAAGTTCTGGTGCTGGCAACGGGTGCAACCGAGCGACCGGTACCCTTCAAGGGCTGGGGCCTGCCCGGCGTAATGAGCTGCGGTGGGGCCTCTAACCTGTTCAAAGATGCGGCACTTGTGCCCCAGGTGCCTACGGTATTAGGTGGCAACGGCCCTTTTTTCTGGCTGGTGGCTGAGCACATGCTTGCAGCCAAAGCTAATCTCAAGGCTATTTTCGAAACCAAACATGGCGGTAGCTTTCTCAAGGCCCTACCCTACCTGCCCCAGGCATTACTACGCCTGCCCTATCTTTTAAAAGGCCTGAAGATGATCAGCCACGTAAAGAGTGCTGCGAAAAAAGCAGGGGTACCTGTTTATCGCGGGGTTACAGAGTTGAGCGCTGAGGGAACCCATCAACTTGAAAAGACCAAAGCCCGCAAGGGCAAAAAAGAATTAAGCTTCGACACCGGTCTGCTCTTGGTTCATGAGGGCATTATTGCCAATACGGCCCTCAGCAGACAACTGGGCTGCGCTCATGAATTTGACCAGATGCAGAGGTATTGGTTTCCTACAGTTGATGATTCAGGCCAGAGCACCGTTGACAACGTTTTCATCATTGGCGATGGCAGCTTTGTACACGGGGCCCTGGCGGCCCAGTACAAGGGGCGCCTCGCTGCCATAAAGATCAGTGAGAGGCTCGCCCCCGGCAATAAAACAGTTTTTGAAGAACGCGGCTCAAAGTATAAAAAGCAACTGAAAAAAGAGCTAGGGCCCCGTAAGTTCATTGATGCCATGTATCGGCCAGCCGACGATCTATATGCCATGAGTGATGATACCATGGCCTGCCGCTGCGAATCAGTAACAGCTGGTGAGATTAGAGAACTGGTGCACCAGGGGCTCACTGACACTAATGAAATCAAGGCCATTATACGCTGTGGTATGGGCCCCTGCCAGGCCCGCATGTGCGGCCCAGCAGTGTCTGAGCTGGTAGCCCAAAGCAGTGGGCTGTCGCCTGAACTTATTCGCCCGCTGCGCCCCCGACCGCCATTGAAACCACTGAGCCCGGCAGAGCTGGCCCTGGTCGAAGGTGCGCCCGAATGAAGCAGCATGCCGATGTGTTAATTGTCGGGGGCGGCTTAATGGGTTGTTCAATTGCCCTTGAGCTGCAGAAAAAAGGCAAGTCAGTTATCATACTTGAAAAAGACGTACCAGGCCGCCATGCCTCGGGCAACAACTCAGGGGGGGTGCGCGCCCAGGGGCGCGACTACCGCGAAGTACCCTTTGCCCTCGCATCAAGACAATTATGGAACCATCATCTAGAATCAGTGAAATCTGATTGCGGTTTTTACGTTTCACCAAGGCTGCGCCTGGCTGAAAACGAGGCTGAGATGCTGAAGCTTGAAGAGCGGGCTGCCAAACTCAACAAAATGGGTTTTAATCATGAAGAACTGCTTGATCATGATGAGGTACATAAACTCTCACCTAACCTTGCCGGGCATATTGTAGGTGGCCTCATCTGTAGAACAGACGGTTTGGCTAACCCCATGAAGACTTCGAAGGCCTATGCCCGGGCTGCCCAGGCCAGGGGTATTCAATTAGTAACCCATACAAGGGTCACCGCAGCACAATCACATGGTAGCGGTTTTTCTCTACAAACCTCAACTGGCAAAACATTCTCGGGCGAAATTCTTATTAATGCAGCAGGTGCCTGGGCTGCAAAATTTGCTGCCATGCTGGGCGATGAAGTGGCCGTCTTTGCCGAGGCCCCTACCATGATGGTCACCGACCGACTGCCAGGCCTGCTCAGAGGCACCTCACTGGGCCTTACTGGCCGTCTCTTGGGGCTCATGGCTGCCCAAAATGAGACCATCATTGTGGGTGGGGGTTACCGCTCACCTCTTGATTTAGACAAAGAAGAAATTTACTTAGACCCCTTTGAAATGACCAGGGCTGCCCGCCTGATGAGCGAAATCGTGCCTGCTCTTGCAGAGGCCCAGATGATTCGCTGCTGGGCAGCATTTGAAGGCAGTGTCAAAGATAAAGTGCCTATCATTGGTGAATCAAGCCGCATACCGGGTTTTTTTCACTGCTGCGGATTTTCTGCCCATGGTTTTCAAATGGTACCCATCATAGGCCGATTAATGGCCCAGTTAATCTGCTCTGGCGAAACTGAGTTATCACTGCATGATTTCAGGCCCGACCGCTTTGAAGAAGCAGCATTACCTTCGTCAGGCTGATGAAGCGATCAACCAAAGGGTAATTGGTCTGAGAAATCAGATTATGGGTCGTCGCTGACCCGGCATAATAGCAATTAAGATTTTAGTTTAATTAAGAGAAAACCAGGCGGGGCTTTTGGCCCCGCCTGGTTAGAAGCTTATTAAAGAGCTTCTTTGGTGGTTTTGATTATCGCTGCCGCAACTTTATAGGGGTCAGCGTTCGAAGCTGTACGACGGTCTTCGAGGCGGCCTTTCCAGCCGTCAGTTACCGTACTTACAGGAATACGAATAGAAGCACCACGGTCAGAAACACCATAGCTGAATTTATCAATAGCCTGGGTTTCATGCAGACCGGTCAGACGCTGGTCATTGTTAGCGCCGTAAACCGAGATGTGGCGGTCGATGTTCTTACCAAAGTTTTCACAGATTTTAGTGAAAACTGATTCATCACCCTTATCGCGCATAGCACCGTTTGAAAAGTTGGCATGCATACCTGAACCGTTCCAGTCGAGTTCTTTACCAAGAGGCTTAGGCTCCCAGTTAATAGAATAGCCATACTTTTCGCCAATGCGCTCAAGTAGGTAACGGGCTACCCAGATTTCATCACCAGCGCGCTGTGCGCCCTTGGCAAAAATCTGAAATTCCCACTGGCCAGCAGCAACTTCAGCGTTAATACCTTCAACGTTCAGACCAGCTGCAAGACAGGTATCAAGATGCTCTTCGACGCAGTCGCGACCATAGGCAGCTGAGGCACCGACACCGCAGTAGTAAGGGCCCTGGGGGCCTGGGTACCCACCTTTAGGAAAGCCCGGAGGCGCGTCAGTTTCAGGATTCCACAGAAAATACTCTTGTTCGAAGCCAAACCAGAAATCATCATCTGTATCGTCGATGGTAGCACGGCCGTTCGACTCGTGGGGAGATCCGTCGGCATTTAATACCTCAGTCATTACCAGGTATGAGTCTTTTCGACCCGGGTCAGGAAAAAGCGCAACAGGCTTCAACAGACAGTCTGAACTGTCACCCGTAGCCTGCTCAGTAGAGCTACCGTCAAATACCCACATAGGGCAATCTTTCAGACTGCCACCAAATGAATCTCTTACCATGGTTTTGCTTCTCAGGCTCTGAGTCGGTTTGTAACCATCGAGCCATATATACTCTAATTTAGTTTTCATTTTAATGTCCTCCGATGATCAATAACGGGTATTTTGCTAAACAGCAATTACCCAGAAAAAGACTCAGCATAGCGCTAGAGTTTAAGACGCCAGGGTCTTCTTCTATATACTTATTGGTTCTTAGGCCTTCACAAGCAAGTTCTGTGCCAACCTGAGGCCGATTTTTAATGCCTACCGCACGTTAGCATTGCATAATTAGTGCACAAAACGGTTAAAAATGACAAATCATGTACTAAAGGTGAATTCTATCATTATGAACTCGCCTATAAACCAAGCTTACCAAGAGTATTCACCAGCTGGCTCAACATTAGAACAAGACTGGTTATCATAAAGGCCCTGAAAAAGCCATAGGCGCTACGCTGGCTGCGTGCAAGCATAGTAAGGCCTGCGACTATGGTGGCCAAAGCAGGTGCAGCCAATGAGGCACCCAATCTTCGGCCCGCTTCAAAGGCCTCGCCCCTGGCGGGGTCTGCCTCAATTGTCATGGCAGAAGCCAAACCCGCTGCAACCGTAAACAGTATTGATAAGAGAATAAAAAGAAATGGCGATTTCTTCTCAGAAGAGTCTTTGTCTGGTGTTTTATTATCTGCCTGCATAGTAGGCTAAACGGGCAACCTGGCACAATATGTCATTTATGATTTACAAAAATAAGCCGCAATGTATTCTGATTTGTATGAGAAGAATATGCTCGCTGATCTTGGGCATGCGGGCTGCTTTATACTTTCTATTGCTGATTTCTTTCAGTCAGAGTTGTACTATTCTGTCAGCCCGCTGGTATTCAAAAGCAGAGTGGAAATACCGCACCAGCAAGAAAGACGTCGAGGTCTGCGTTGCAAAAATTGACCAGGGTGATCTCAGCCACGAGATCTGGTCTGATTCAGGCGCATTTCAGGTGATGCGGGGGGCCTTTTTTATTCCGTTCTGGCCCGACGAACCGCCCATCTTAAACGACCAGTATCTCAGAATTAAATGGGAAATTAAGTTCGATTCAATTAAAATATCAGAGATCAAAATTCCTAAAAAAACCTTCATGGTGAAAACAAATTCAGGTCAAGTGGTGCGCTCTCTGGGGGTCAGAATTGACCGCCGTGATCAGAATGGCTTACCCTCGTTTGAAGGCTATGTC
>CAZHLC010000274.1:0-6058 GCA_964532545.1 uncultured Leptospiraceae bacterium
GGGTGTAGATGTGAATAGCCGAGATGAATCGGGTAATACGGCTTTGATGATCGCTGCGGCAAAGGGGCACAGCCCTATTGTCGATTTACTCGTGCGTTCTAAGGCTGACATTAACACCGCTAACCCCCTGGGGCGTACGGCCCTGATGTGGGCGGTCTATGTTGGCCAGCGGCCTGCCTTAGCCTTGCTGATGGCCCACCGGGCAGACCTCAATTTACAAGATAAAGAGGGTTTCACGGCCCTGCACTGGGCCGTCGCCCGGCAAGACCTCACCTCGTTAAAGCTGCTGCAAAATGCTGGGGCCTCGGCCCAATTTAAAGATAACAAAAGGCGCACACCTCAGCAGCTGGCTTTGCAGCTTGGTTTTGATAAGTTGGCCGAGGCTCTGCAAACTACAGAAGAAACTCAAAAAGATTAACAAGGGGGTGGGCCAGGCGGGTCAGCAGAACATCTGAAAAACCCGCCCTGGCAAACAAATGGTCGTTTTCAACCTCACCTGCCTGAATAAGCGGCAGCGAGTTCTGCATACGAAGCCTTATGTCAGCCTGCAGCTCACCGGCCAGGGCCGGGCCGTTGTGGCAGATAAGCAGCAGCTCAGAGTTCAAATTAGCAGAGCGGGGGTCGATATTGTAGGTTCCGATAATGCTTACTTTGTCGTCAATCACAGCGCGCTTGGCATGAATGCCCCAGCGCTTTGAGGGTAAAAGGCCATCGAGTGCCTTGAAAGAAGCCGGTTGGCTGCCATTGTAGACAAACAGGTTCAGGCCAGTCTCTGCGAGTTGGTCGAGGGTGCCATGCAGGGCTGAAATGGTATACCAGGCATCGGTGGCGTAGAGGTTATTGGTTAAGATTTCTGTTTTAATTTTCTGCTGTTGCAGGTGCCTGAGTATTTCTTCGCCACCGGGCCGTATGACAAAATAAGGGGTCTCACCCAGCAGGTTTTTCTTCGCGTTTTTTAAAATGCGCGAGAGTACCTGAAATACTCTGCGGTATTCATGGGTAACCCCGGGAAAGTCAGTGACATATTCGAGATCATTGCACTGCTTCGAACTCAATTTGAAAGTCTTTTGTTCGCTTAACTGGGCCAGGCGTGCTTTGGCCTTACTCAATTTCTTATTGGTTTTAAAAAAGTTGAGAGCCTGCTTCACCTGATCGGTATCAGTAATACCCGGCGGTGGGCTGGTGGCCAGCTCTGAAGCCCAGTATAACTCAAAGCTGCGCTCGATGGCCTTTACAACGGGCCCTTCAACAATGATGTCTGAATCAAGAAAGTTGTAACGGGGCGACAGGTTAAAATAATCATTGCCGATGTTTCGCCCCCCGGTCATGGCAATTTTATCATCGATCAATAACAGCTTGCGGTGATTGCGGTGCTGCAGGTTAATAAATGAATAGGCCGGGCTGGTGTTATAGTATTTTACTTCAATACTATGCTGGTTTAAAAACGTGGCATAAAGGGGTGCCAGCTTAAAGACCGGGGCCGCAAAATCAACCAGCAGGCGTACTTTTACCCCGCGTTTTGCTGCCGTGATCAGCTCATGGGTGAAGATCTGCGAGGCAAAATCAATTTCGTAAATGAAAAACTCAAGCTCGATACTCTTCTGTGCCTGACGAATCAGCTTTAAGCGCTGGGCAAATGAGGTAAGGCCGTCATTAACAAGCGTTACTTTATGAGGTTTTTTCACCCTGCTGTGAATTGAGCGGGTGAGTTTGCGGTCGGTGCGGTATGTCTGGTCGCTCCACCAGATGAACAGGGCCAGAGTACCGTAGAACAGAATAAAAAGGGTCAGCAGACCAATGATTGCATATTTAATAACTGACTTCAGAGTTTTCAGCTGAATCATATGCCATTTATTTGTTTTAAAGGCGGTTTGTCTGTAAAAAAAGCTTAACTAAGGCAAAATCACCGGCTAATTAAGTAAGATCCAAACCATTAATCCTGTTCATACTTCGAATCTTGCCTATCCTTGTAACTTCCAACGGTCTGACGGCGATTACCTCTTTGCCTTAAACTTTGACAGCGGCACCCTCTTAATCACTTTACCCGTATTCTTAAAGTGCTGGCCAGCTTCGGTTAACCTGAAGTCGCCGTGGCGCATGTGACAGTTGGTGCAAGCCACATCGTTTTCAGCGGCCAGGGCCAGCATCTTCTTGGCGACTTTGCCCTTTTTCCCAAAGTGTTTAAAATGCCACCAGGTTTCAATGGGGTCAGCGCCATTCTTCCAGATTGATTTGACAATCTGGTTGTGGCGCAGCCTGGTTTTCGAACGAATGATATCTCTGCGAAAAGATGATTTTTCTAATGCATCATCACCACTAAACTTCATTTCTTGTACTTCTTCGCCAATTTTCTGGGTGATGGTAATTGAGTTTTTTGAAATCTCTGCTACTTTGGCCGTCACCACGTGAATGATATCACCTTTCTTATACCAGATTTCGTAATCGCAGTTATTCACCTGGGGCAGGTGACAGTTGCCGCAGCCTGAGAGGGCCCGGCCGCAGGCAGATTCGCCTGCCTCAATACCTTCCTGGGCTAATAGCAAAGGCTTCTGCTGTGCCAACAGCGATTGATTATGTATAGGCGGGGCCGGGGCCGGCGAGCTGTGGCTGACTTTTTTCTTTTTGTCGAGGCGCCGATGCAGTTCGTCAATGCACTGGTTATCACCCCCGGGCAGCAGCTCTGCGGCCATGGTGAGCATGAAGTGCAGTCGCTCTGATTTATCTTTATAGGGCCGCGCTTCGGGGTTTTTTATTTTTAAACCTGGTCTACAGCCCATAGCCATAGCCAGCAGAGTAGCCCCGAAAATAAGGGTCTTCGGGTTCATAAAGGTTTCCTTTCTTTTTATGTATTGAGTTTCAGACGGTATTTACCCGAAAAACGTTTGTAAAAAAAGGCAAACAACCTGAAACTTTCAATTCTCGATTTTATACTCGTAGGTGACCGTGCTGTTTTTCTTCAGCATGGCCGACACCCCACAGTATTTATCTTGTGATAATTCAATGGCTCTCTTCAGCTTGGCTTCTTCCATTTTACCGCTGGCGGTATAGACAATGTGAATGTCTTTGAAGACCCGTGGGTGCTCATCTGTGAGGCTGGTCTTGACTTCGACATTGAAACTCTGCACATCTTGCCGCATTTTACGCAATATGGCCAGAACATCCATAGCGGTGCAACCGGCCAGGCCCTCTAGAACCAGCTCTTTGGGGGTTGGGCCCTGGTTGTTGCCGCCGTCTTCATCTTTGGCATCAAGCACCGTAAGGTGAGCCCGGCTGTTACGACCCTCTAGTACCATATCATTTTTTAAAGCTACGTTAACCTGCATTTCATCCATTTTATATTCCTCATATCAAAGCTATACTATCAGGGTGCATCTTAATGTGGGATAGCCACATTTTTCAACGAATTTCTATGCCCAGCAGGGTCAGATCATCACCCAACTCATCATTGTTCTGAAAGCTAATCAAAGAGTCATACACTGCGGTAAGTGAATTGGTTAAAGAAGACTGGCGCTGGTGCACCAGAACTTCGCCCAGCCGGTCTTGGCCAAACATTTTACGCTTATCATCAAAGATTTCAGTGGCCCCATCGGTATAGAGATAGATGCGGTCATTTTTATTGAGGTCAAGCTCACGGTCTTGAAAGCGGGTCATAACGCTCAACCCAATGGCCCGCCCTTTGCCCGAAAGCCATTGCACCCCACCCTGGTGATTGATGTAGAGGGCAGGGTCATGGCCGGCGCTGGCATAGGTAAGTTTGTTTGCGCTGGCATCGAATATGGCATAAAAAACTGTAATAAAATTGTTTTCAGGCAGGGGGTAGAGTGACAGATTCAGCTGCTCAAGATATTCACCGGGGCTGCGCAGTTTTGGTGCCATACTGTTGTTAAACGATTTCAGCATGGCTGAAATCATGGCTGCGGGCACCCCGTGGCCTGATACATCGGCAATAAAATAACCAAAGCTGTTGTGATCGTTCAGAGTAATAACATCATAGAAGTCACCACCGACTTCATGCATGGGAATGTACAATGCCTTGAAGTTGAAGGCGTTTAATTCGGTTTCGATGTGGGGTATGAGCGACTGCTGAATCTTCTGGGCAACCTCAAGCTGGCTTTGAATAATATGCTGCTGCTCAATCAGCTGGTTGTGCTCTGCCCTGAGGCGCCGTTTGCTCTCGCGAATTATGCTGCCAAAGATCGCCAGGGCCAGAATAAGAAAAAAATTAAAAATTGCCAGCACCAGATTGTCGCCCTGATACAGCACGTCGGTGCGGCCCATGGCAAAGAGAGTCACTGCGGTGGTGGTCAGCAGCGAATAACCAAACAGCAGAGTTGAGCCGAAGGGTGCACCCAGGGCCGCAAAGCCAGATACATTAATAATGTAGAAAAGAACAAAAACCAGCCCGTCAGGGTTTAACCAGGTGTATAGGGCGATGTTCGCTATCCATACCGGAAAGCTCACCGCAAAAAAGTAGATACGAACATTGCGGCGATCAATGCGGCCCCAGAGAAAGGGTACCCATTGAAAGATACTGGCCAGCAGGCCAATCAGAATGAACAGGGCTGCTATTGATTTATTAAAACCATAATAGCCATAGCTACCGGTAAAAATAATAAAAACCGACCAGAGTGCAGTAAAGCAGATATTGGCCAGTATGACATTGCGAACGATCAGCTGGTTTTTATCATTTTCAGCCATAAAATGTTAATGAAATGAGACTGTATTTCGCTTTGCTTCGGGTCAAGAAAACTTTGATTAGATAAATTCAAAGAAATGAGTCAGCAGATGTCTAATGTATTGATCGTAGCAGGCGAAGAATCGGGCGATATTCTGGGGTCGTCGATTCTGGCTGAGATGAAGGGCGATTACAACTTCTTTGGCTTTGGCGGCAGTCGAATGGGGGCCCAGGGCGTTGAAATCTTACGAACCACCGAAGAGTTGGCTACAATCGGCTTTTTAGAGGCCATTAAGAATTACCGGCGGCTGCGTTCTTACCTTATTGACCTGGTTGATGAATGCCAGAAACGCAATGTCAAACACGCTATTTTAATTGATTACCCAGGTTTTAATCTGCGCCTGGCCGAGCGCCTCAAGCCCATGGGTATAGAATCAACTCTGGTAGTCTCACCCCAACTATGGGCCTGGCACTACAGCCGCATCTATAAGATGAAGAAGATTCTGCGCGCGGTACTTTGCCTCTATGATTTTGAGGTAGAGATGTACAAAAAAGAAGATATCGATGCCTACTTTATCGGGCACCCCATGGTTCGATTGGTTGAAGAATCAAAAAAGAAGCTGAAGAAAAAACCACCGCTAAAAAAACACATCGCTCTTTTGCCCGGGTCTCGCGAGCATGAGGTGCAGAAGAATACACCTTTCTTATTGAAGCTGGCAGAACGTTTTTATGAGCAGTATTCTGATTATCAGTTCTGGTTGCCGGTGGCTAATGATAAAGCAGCAGAGATTGTGGCCGGTCTGAACATTCCCAGTTACATCAAGGTTACTGACAAGGGCACCCACCATGTGCTCTACAACTCAGAAGCGGCTGTGGCCTGCTCAGGTACTGTGACACTCGAATGTGGGCTGTTCAACGTGCCCATGCTGATTATCTACACCACCTCTGCCTTTACCTATTTTCTGGGTAAGCGCCTCGTGAAAATACCCTACATTGGTATGGTGAATGTGATCAAGGGTGATTTTGTTGCACAAGAATTCATTCAGAAAGATATGCACTTGAATCTGGTATTACCAGAACTCACCAGGCTGGTTTTTGACCCCGGTTACCGCCGACAGATTAAAGCAGGCCTTAAGCAGGTGCAGGCCGGGGTAGACCGGGGCCAGCCGGCCAGAGAAGCCGCCCTGGTACTTGAGAAACTGATTAAATAGCTTCTTTGTACAGTGTCTTTTTTAGAATGGTTTCAAGCAGACACCATTTTGAAAAGGCTGATTGAATCAGATTCACCCCCACAAAGGCGGTGAAAAAATACCAATAGGGGCTTACATAGTGGGCCAGACCCAGTGACAGCAGAATAAAAACTCCTGCGAACACTCGAATTGT
>CAZHLC010000275.1:0-6056 GCA_964532545.1 uncultured Leptospiraceae bacterium
CCAGATGGCATGGCTGTTTTTTCGTACAACTGGTTTTTTTACGCCTTGGTTGGATATGTTATATTTTTGATATCTTCACCATTCCTATCAGATATGGCTCTTTTCTTCCCCCTCTCAAAAACGCTTTGACAAAAACCTCCTTTGATTCCAATATGCATATTAATGTGGCTATTGGTTCCCTTAGCCGCTCATTGGCGGCCCTGAGTACATGTCACATTAGCCAGGGCTGCCGAGTTTTTGAATAGAATGAAAGCCATTTCAATAATCAGGGTAAGCAGCAAAGAGCAAGAAGAGGGCTTTAGCCAGCCTGCTCAAGAAAAGAAAATCAACGAATATTGCCAGCGCAAGGGCCTTGAAGTAGAGAGACATTTTGTGTTCTGGGAGAGCGCCAAGCTCTCAAGCAATCGAAAGAAATTCAATGGGGCAATCAGATTTGCCCAGGAAAACCGAATCAAGCATATCATTGTTGAAAAGACTGATCGATTTACCCGTAACTTCGCTGATCTCAACCGGCTCGAGGAGATGATTAAGAACGAGGGCCTGAGCCTTCACCTTATCGACGAAAACGAAATTATTAACTCAAAATCAAACTCGCATGCCAAAATGATGTTTGGCTTCAAAGTCCTCATGGCTAAGCACTACGTTGATGAGCTCGGCGAGAAGGTCAGAAAGGGCAAGAATGAGAAGGCCAGCCAGGGCTTATATCCACAAAAGGCACCCTTTGGCTATCGTAATGCAGGTGAGCGACAAGGCATTGTCGTGGTACCAGAGCAGGCCCCATACATTCGCAAGATGTTTGAATTGTATTGCACTGGCGAATATTCATTTAGAAAGATTGCTGAATGGCTTAATACCCAAGGAATAAAACCAAACCGGGGCATCAAGTGGCACAAAGAACCAGTAAGGCGCATTATTACCAATCCAGTCTACTACGGTGACTTCATGTGGGCTGATACCCTGTATAAGGGAATTCATGAACCCATAATCAAATACGAGACCTTTAAGAAGGCCCAGGCTATCTTCAAAAGGCGAACCAAGGCCACTCCTTGCCGTGGCCAATATCCATTCACGGGCATGATTTATAATTATCAGAATCGACTATACGCCGGCTCGACAAAGCAGATCAAAATCAAGGGCGGCCAGAAGAAGCCAGTTGTTTATTACGAATCACACACGAGAGAAAAGCGATTATCTATATCTGAACCGAAGCTGGTAGAGCTTCTGAATGCTGCAGTTCTTGATATTCAATGGACTGAAGAAACAGCTCAGGTGCTCAAAGATGCTGTCTGGAAAATTTACAGAGAAGAGAAAAAGAACTTCAAAAAGAATGCCCAGGCTGCTGAGAGGAAGATTAGCCTGATCGAGCGAAAGAAAAGAACTCTATTAAAAATGGCGCTCGATGAAGAAATCGATAGGCCCACCTTTGTAGACATGCGCTCAGAGCTGGATGCTCAAATTACGGAGCTTGAACGTGAAATGTCGGGCAGTCGTCAGACTGAGAAAGAATTTGAGCAGCGGGTTGAGGAACTGGTTTTTATGATGCTTGAGCTTCCGAGTCTTTTTGTTAAGGCCAGCCCCAAACAAAAAGCTCACCTTCTCGGTGAGATAGCGGAAAAAGTGACTTTGACTAAGGATAAAAAAATTAGGCTCAAGTATACGAACCAGATCGCAGCCTTTGCAGGCAACGAAAAGGTTCGCAACTTGGCCCGTTCTCGGGATGGACGGGACTCGAACCCGCGACCCCCTGCGTGACAGGCAGGTATTCTAACCAACTGAACTACCACCCCTAATCTAATAAGATTGCGATGTCAAATGGGGGGTCGCGGGCGAGGCTTAACCTTTTTTCGCGGCCCCCGTAGTGTCTGGCGGGTATTCTAACCAACCAAAGCGACACGATGTCGCGTGGTCTGCCCGGCCACGGATGGCCGAGGGGCAGACTGAACTGCTGATCTGTTGCTCAAATCAGCGAAACGTAGAACTTTAAAATATTTGCAGTTTGTCAATGCAAAATTGTTAAATCGTTGACTTGCGAAACGCTCCGATGATGGTATTTAAAATGTCTCCTGAAATTGAGGTCTTAGGCCAGTTGAGTCGGATATTTATGAGCCTTAATATCCCCTTTATGCTGAGTGGTTCGATGGCAATGGGCTTTTTCACTGTGCCCCGAATGACCCGTGATCTTGATATTGTGGCTGAACTCACTGGGGGCCAACTTGAGTCGCTTCATGAAAGGCTGCAAGCCGACTATTATTTCGACAAAGAAGCAGCATTACAGGCGCTGAAAATCAGGCGCATGTTCAACATTCTACACAACAAAACCGGCGTGAAAGTTGACATTATTATTCGAAAAGACAGCGACTTTCGCAGGCTTGAATTTGAGCGCAGGCAAAAAATAGTTATTGAGGGTTTTGAAACATACATTGTTACTATAGAAGATTTAATTCTTTCTAAGCTTTATTGGGCGAAAGATAGCCTCTCTGAGATGCAAATGCGCGACATTCAAAGCCTGTGCAAAGCTCGTCATGATCGAAAATATGTTGAGAAGTGGGTAAATCTATTGGGTTTAGAGAAGGTTTATGAGAGGGCTTTTGAATGAATGATACTTCTGAAGACGTTGAAAAGCAGTTATTCGATAAAATGATGAGGCTTTCAGGTGAAGAACGCATGAAGCTTGGAGCAGAAAGCTATGAGAGTGCAAGGGCTATGATTAGGGCTTCTTTACCTGCTGGCCTTACAGCAGCTGAAATTCATGCCGAGGTTTTTAAGCGAATGTATGCCGATGATTTTTCAGATGAGCAGCTTAATATAAGGGCTGCATATCTGAAAGAAAACTTCAGGGCTCAATGACCGCATGAGCTACAACTGCTGCTTTTGCGGCGACCTTGCAGAAAACGATAGAGGGGGTTTGAAACCTTTTCGGTGAGTTTCTTCATGAGTTTGCCCTTGAGGGGGGCCGCTTCGGGTAGAATCTGCAGTACTTTCTCAATGGCTGCTGCTCCCACATGAATTCCTGATGGGCCTATCAGGTGTACGTCTTTTTTCAAATGCGATAGGGGAATACTTTCATCGAGAGCATAGTGGCTCTGCAGGCTGTCAATGGTCAGTTTTTTGTGGCGGTCAAGCTTAACCAGCTTCATGGCCAGATTGTGGCAGAAGCTACATTCACCGTCATATAGAAGTTTATAGCCCATTGGTAGACTTATCGGTCAAAATCGAATTGGCGACAATTCTGTCGGTAAAAATAGGCAATTTACCGAATTTTTCAATGAATTTCTCAAAGATTATTACATTTCAATGGTGAAAAACCAGCAAAACTTCGCCGATACATAAAGAGGAAACTTATACCCAGACATGAGCGAAGAAACCGAACAAATAGAGCAGCCAGAAACTGACGTAGCTAAAAAGAAAAGCGAAGCTGCAGCCAATATTGAAGAACTGAAAAAAGAGAAGGTGAATCTTTCTCAGCGTTTCAGACGTAAATCTTCGTTAATCTGGCGCATTGTAAACATCTACCTGGTGCTGACCCTTGTAAACCTGATTATTTTCTGGGTGATTACCGGGGCCGATAAAATTCGTTTGATCAGCGACAAGGCCCAGCTCACTACCGAAAACAAGGCCTTTGAAATTCTCACCAAACTGCAGCCGGTGATCAAAGATCAAACCATGTTGCAGCAGATGTTCACTGCAAAGGGTGATGTTAAAAAAGACCTTGTTAAACGTTTTAAAGGCCATCTGAAAAAATCAGAAAAGAACCCCCAGCTGGTGGTGAAAAAGTTTGCCCTGCTGCAAGACAACGGCACCATTATCTATCGTTCATCGAAGAAGTGGCTATCGAAGAAGCGGGCAGCCAGTAGTGAAATTGTGCGGGCTCTAACCAAGGCCCTGCATCTTAAGTCACAGAAAAACCAGGCCTTCTACAGCAATGTCAGCCCTTTGAGTTCGCGGGTGGAAATTTTTATGCCCCTGACTTCAGAGAGCGCCCAGGACATGCTCTTTTATACGGTGATTACCATTGAAGCTATTGAAAGCGAGCTCAATTCGCTGCTGGTGATTGGCGCACTGATGGTGGGTTTTCTGCTGGTCATTCAGGGTATCTCGGGTTTTCTTATTTATCGGGCTGTACTTATACCGGTGAAAAAGCTGGTAACCGGCGCTGACCAGGTGGCTAATGCCGACCTTACGGTTCAAGTAGAGCAGGGCAACAAAGATGACGAGCTCGACCAGTTGATCTATACGTTTAACCTCATGGTGGCTTCGCTTGATGAAAAAACTCACAAGCTTGAAAGTACCATCTCAGAGCTTGAAGCTTATAATGAAATTATTCAATCTGAACTTGATATGGCACAAGATATTCAGCAGGGTATTCTGCCTGATATCAGTGCCTCTGAGCGTATTACCGTGGGTGTGTTTTATGCTCCCCTTGAAAAAGTTTCAGGTGATTACTACGATATGTTTGCTCTGCCCGATGGCAGCCTGGGCATATTGATGGCCGATGTTTCAGGTCACGGAATTCCTGCAGCTTTGATTACCATTATGGCTAAAACCCATTTTACCTCGCTCAGCTCGACCATTACCGAACCTGGTGAGCTGTTAAACCGCATTAATGATGAGATGTACAACAGTATTACTACTGATGATTATATGACAGCCTTCTACTGTACCCTGAGCCCAGATTTGAATATTAAATATGCTAATGCTTCTCATCAGAAAGGTCTGGTTTATCGCCGCTCAAGTGGTGAGATTGAAGAACTGGCTGCCCCCGGTTTTGCCCTTGGGGCCGTTGATGAGCCGCCCATACCCTACATGACTCTTGAACACCAGCTAGAACCAGGCGATCGCCTTATTCTGTATTCAGATGGCATTATCGAAGCCAATAACGCTGAGCTTGATATGTTTGGCAAAGAGCGTTTTCGCCAGCACATTATTGATCATGCAGATAAGCCGGTGCAAGAAGTGGTTGATATCATGATCGCCGATATGGACGATTTTGCCGCCGGCCACCCCCGTAATGATGACGTAACAGTGCTGATTATCGAAGTGCAAGAGGCTGATGCTGACCGCCATCTGTTGATTGAAAAGGGAATCAGCCACTATAAAAACAAAGAGTACCAGAGAGCCAGTCTCATCTTCGAGACCCTGATTGCTAATGAAGATCGAAACCCCAACATTAACTGGCATTTGGCTAACTGCTATTTCTTTCTTGAAAAATACGATGAGGCCATTGGCCTTTATGATGATTATCTCAAGGTAAACAAGTCAGCAGCGGTACATGTAAGAAAGGGCATTTGTTACTATAAGCAGGGTATGTTTGAAGAAGCCATTAAAGTGCACCAAGAGGCTTTAAACGCCAAGGGCAATTATGCTGAGGCCTATGCCCAGCTGGCGGCCTGCTATCGCAAAATTGACCAGCTTGAAGAGGCCCGCGAACACATAAAAAAAGCCTTGAAATTGAACCCAGAACAGAAAAGATATAAAGAGATTGCAAAGCGCCTTGAATAGACTGGGCGCGCAAAGCAGACTATGGCGACCCGCAAAAAACTCTTTAATTTTGACGTTCACAAATATCTTGGTATTCCGTTTAACATTCTGCTGCTGATTTTCAGTGTTTTGCTGATGCAGGTGGTGGCCGACCTGCGCTTTAATGAACTCAGTGAGTCGCTGGCCAACGTGCAGCGTAAGGGCTATGGTCTGCGCTCGACTGGTTTGATTGCCCGCTACCAGCTTATGCGCCGCCAGACCGGTGGTTTCGATGATGCCAACGAAATGATGAACGAAGCCCAGCTGATGACAGTGCTCTCTGATGAGTTCTCAGGTGAGCAGGCCAGTAAGCAGACCATACCCGGCCTCGATGGGGTCGGCCGGTGGATCATTAACGTAGTAGATGCCCGCTCTGGCGCTGAGCCCTTGGTTGATCAGAAGACTGATCGGGGCAAGCAGCTGCTAGAGATGGCCTACTTCTATGAAAGAAAACGCCATTTTAATAAATCTGTTTTTACCTACAATGCTGCGATCAAACACTATGGCCGTGATTCGAAGCAGGCCCCCTATATTTATCT
>CAZHLC010000276.1:0-6044 GCA_964532545.1 uncultured Leptospiraceae bacterium
CCATCTTATGCAAGATGGTAAGGCCCTGGGTAAACTGGTGATTGACTGGGGCTAAGGCCCCGGCGCATCAATTGGCGTATTTTACGCCGTCGATACCGGTAAGTTTAATGGTAACGCGGTCTTTGGCGACCTTGAGCTTTTCACCAGTGAAAACGCTGGTAATATGGGGGGGCATTTTATAAAGAAATTCAGATTTTTTGCCTGTTATAGTCTGCTCTTTATTAGAGCGCCAGCTCTTAAGTTTAGATTTTACTTTTTTAAAGGTGCTGGGTGAACAATAGGCGAAAAGATAAAGAGTATCTTTAGCCGTATTAAACCCCTTGGGAATAATGGGGAAGTAAAAATTCTCAGCATCGGCCTCAGTACTGCCTTTGCCTTCACGGTAAGTATATGCATAGAAATTAATAGCCTTACCGGTAACTTTCAGATACTTCTTATCAGCTTTGGCCTTACCAGAGGCCAGATCTTTAACATGAAATGACAGTGGGTTACCTGCTGTCTCGCCGGGTACTTTTGGGTCACCACCGCAGGCCACAGCCCCCATAATGGCTAATACAATTATTGCTCTCTTCATTTAAGCTTTCCTTCTAATAAATAATCAATTATATGCACTGGGTGGCAAAGCCATGTTCTATCAAGCAGAAAATCACGAACGGCGGGGTACAATCATTACCGGGCAGTCAGAGCCATTCATCACCTTAAGAGCGGTGCTGCCCATCAGGGCACTCTTAAACTTTCCCCGGCCGTGGCTGCACATGATAATAAGATCGCATTGCTCTGACTCTGCAAACTCGATAATCTGCTGCGCCGGCTCTTTTTCTGAAAGCAGGGCCTTTGTTTCAACATTTTGCTGGTGAAAGTACTCACTGGCGAGGGCGTCGAGGTTTTCTTCTGCATGGCTCAATAGCTCTTTGCGGTACTGTTCAATAGCCCCGGGCAGGGGTACGGCCTTTTCAAACCCGGGGGGAACATTCCAGTCGTCGACGGCATGAAACAGGGTAATTCGAGTACCTTCCATCTTGCTTTCATAGGCCGCCAGCTCAAAAGCTGTTTTAGAATCTACAGAAAAGTCAGTAGTCACCAGAATGTGGTTAAAATGCATATTTTTCGATGAATGCAATGAAACAGGTTTTCAAGCGAATTTTATCTCACTCGGCTGGCAGGGCTTTTTACTGGCCAAAATTAAAAAACTATTGACATGTTAAGAAACCCAAAAAGTCTGCAGTTTCGGCAAGAATTGAGGCATTAATGAAGCAGATTGAAATCTCTAAAGTACTTTCTCTTACAAAAAAGAACAAATACGCAGTGGCCTGCGCCAGCTTTGACGTGGTTGACCACATTTTCAAAATTGAAATACCCCGTTCGATGCGTGGTCGTAAACTCTCAGTACAGGCTATGACTCTGTTGGCCGATGGTGCCATCAATTATGGCTATGAAGAGGGCCAGCAAGAAGCGCCTGCCCCGGCCTCAGAAGAAGAATAAGTTTTTATTCAATTTCTTCGAGTCTTTCTAGAATAAAGTATCCCCCAAAAATTTTAAGCGGGCCAAAGGCAAAGTAGGCCTTGCCCAGAAACAGGTCGTTGTTGTCTGGGTATGGCTGGGTGAGATAATCACGCAGCATTTTAGCAGGCTCATACCAGGGGTTGTCACCACGCCCATAGTTGAGCAGCGCAGATGAGTCATAGGCATTGAAGCGCTGGTTGTTTTCTTCGACCAGATATACGCCCTGAATCTTGTGCTCACCATTTTTAAGCTTCTTCTCATAGGGCGCCTTGATATCATTCTGCTTAACTACGATGTTGTGGCCGGTCATCATCTGGCCAAAACCATAATCGATGGTTTTGAAAATCTTGATAAATTTCTGTACCCCGATCAGCTTTGCACCGAAACCAACATTCAAACCACGAAAGCGCCAGCCGTCTAACAGCTCGGGCCGGGGCTTCTGCCCTCTTTTCAGAATTTCTTCTAGCTGCTTCTGGGGGGTTGCATGCAGGGCAAGCTGGGCCTCACTGGCCGTATCACGGGGCTGCAGAGTCAGCTTCTTTGTTTTAGACGCTGCCTTACTCTTGCCTTTGCCTGCCGTTTTTTTTCGGGTGGTTTTTGCTTTGCTGCGGGTTTTTGTTGCCATAACCTAGTGGGCATGGCTATTACAGGGCGTCAACTCTTAGCGATATAAAAACCAGAACTGCCGCACATAACTCTTAACATCGGGAGAGTAAAGGGCGAACACCTCAGCAGTGGGCGCAATATACTGCAGCCAGAAGATACGTTTTCCCTTGCGTGATGCATAGAGCCTGATCAAACCCCGGTCATTCTCAAGCAGCACACTCTGCCAGTCACCTTCTGATGTTTTTAACACCGGCTCATATTCTATTCTGGTGTTGCTGGTTTTGATTTTCTCGACAATGGTTCTGAGAAAGGCTTTGCTGTCTTGTTGGCCCGCCACTGCCATGTAAAGAGCCAGCACCGCCTTCTCTACCTTTGCCTCTGTTTCAAAACTCTGCAGCGCATTAAAACGCGCCGGATTATGCTCACGCCAGTTCTTACCCGGCAGGCGGCCAATCAGAAAGGCCGGGTTCTTTTTTGCATCTTTAATAAAGATACGGTCATCAACCACTTCTTTATAGCGGCGCTTGCCACAGAATACTGTCACAAGTGTGACAGTAAAGACCAGCAGTATTGGTGATGGCCGCCTCACTCAGTTCAATTCTTTGCGGGCCATGGCGATATGTTCATCATCTTTCAGAGATTCTGCCAGGTCTAAACCCTGCTTAAGATAACTGCGCGCCTCTGTTTCTGCACCAAGGCGTTTATAGGTTTTGCCCAGCCAGATCAGACTGTCTACCATCATGTCATCTTCAATCTTGATTTTCTTTTTGAGGTCAAGTGAACGACTGATAAAAGATTTTGCTTTATCATAGTTTTTCATATGAAAGTAGACTTCACCCATGTTTTCAAGTATAATGGCCTGCTGGCGGTCGGCCCCGGCCTCTTTTACCTCATTGGCAAACTTGAGAGCCACTTCAAAACCTATAAGGGCATGTTTGTAGTTACCCATCTGGTAGGCCATAACGCCATAGCTGTTTGAAGCTACCCCCAGCCACTCTTGGTACTTGTATTTATCACGGGTCATAGCCCTGATTACCCTGCGATAAAGTTTGAGAGCTTTACGAAACTTTTTCTGGTCACGTAATTGATTTGCTTTTTTCAGATTTTTTACCCAGCGGTCACGGTCAGTGGCCAGCAGTGTTTTCACCCTGGCTACAGCCCGGGCCCTGATTACATGACTGAAATGGCGTCGTTTTTTGAAAGCTCCCCTGCCGTTTCGGTAATAGCTGTAGCCCGAGGCTGGTTTCATTGAAGTAATAGCCAGCTGAGGTGAATCGGCCTCTAATGCGACAAAAAAGCTCTTTTTAATTTTCAGACCACTCTTCTTTTTCAGAAAATGCTCAGCAAAGGCGAAACGGTTTTTGCTGTTTAAATCTGGATAAATCTTTTTGCTTTTATAGAGCACCCGGCCAGGGCGGCCGCGCCGGTTCTGATAAACCACAAAACGCACCGGTGCAGTATTAATAGAATTGCCCGTATAATACACCCCGGCTCGCAGCGAAAAAAGTACCGCCTTTGAATAGGGTTTCATCAGGGTCATGGCCTGGCGCATATGGGCCTTACCAAAATTAAAGTAGTAATAGACCTCGCCGCTTTTATAGTTATCGTAATTGATTTCAACCAGTTTACCTTTGGGGTGGGCAATTCTGGGTCTGGTAATTTTAAGGCGCATGGCCTCGGCCGAACGGCTCAGAACCTTGATGGCTATGCCGGTCTTTTTACCATTGCGGCTGCGGCTACTGGGGTTCGTTTTATTGCTTAGCGAATCAAGAGAACCCTTTTTATAGGTGTGCGTATAACGGGGCTTGTGCTGGTTATACGTACCATCAAGATCATCAGGTGGTGCAGCTTCGACCAGGTCAACCAGGCGCCTTTTTTCGTCTGCGTTTGAACTCTGAGTTTCATCAACATGCCAGATGAGCACCCCGGTGTCTGGCAGAAACTTGTCGTAGCCAAGGCGCTGCCTGTTTTCAATAAGAAAATATTCTTTGCTGGCAATCGAGCCAATCGGCACCTTGAAAGCCACCGGCTTCTTACTTGAAGTTTTCAGGTTCAGACTGCGTTTGCTGCGGCTGATAATACGGGGGGTTAACCAGCCCAGCTGCATTTTTGACCAGGCACACATCTGTATGGGCGTCTTGCCACCATCGGCCCATGAGCCCAGAGCCATAACTCCCCATTTGCCGATACCATATGAGCTGTAGTCAGTATCGTAGAGGTCAGGTAAACCAAGGTCGTGGCCAAACTCGTGAATAAAGGTGCCCAGATGTGATGAGGTGTTCTGAATAAAGTAACCCTCAACTCTGACATCTGCGACCTGCCCCATGGTCACCCCACCCCAGCGATGGGGCCATATGTCATCATAAGTGCCCGGGTAAATGATACCAAAGTGGTCGATGACCCGGTCAGGCTTTTTGCTGTGGTACTTATCAAGGCGGTCATACTTTTTATAGTTCACTTTTTTATGGCTCAGGCGAAGAGTCTGCTGAATCAGCTTCTTCATTTTGGCCAGCCCGTAGGGCATGCCAGGCTTATAGTGATAGTTTTTCACCGGCTCATTAATGGTGAAGAGACCATATACCTCACCTTCGATGTCAAACTTGCCATAAGAATTCTGGCGATAAAAAGTGCGCATTGACTTACCCTTTTTCGAGAAAATCAATTTTCTGTAATATTCTTTGTTACGATTAGCAGGAAACTTTCGATCGGCAAACTCTACCATAATAAACACAACCCGGTGTTTGCCTGAGATACCCCTGGGTGACAGCGGGGCCGCCTTCGAAATAGGGGGTAATTTCTCAATATCACGAATTTTACGGTGAATAATGTTGTTCTTCGATTCTTTCAGGTTAAAATTGGGCAGGTTTATTTCTTTTTGAACCAGGGTTAAGGTACTTTTTGAAACTTTTAACTTGCCGGCTTCATCATACGGGGGTGGCGGAACAGCCACAACCGTGCTGGCACAAAAACTTAAAAGTAGCAATTTATACATGATGATTCCTTCTTTTATTAGACCCCGTTTTATACCTGGTTGTTCTGTCAAATTTCTTACAGTTTTCAGCTTTCGAGATGGCGAAACGAGGCCCCCTCAAGCAGGCTGCCCTCTGCAGTCAAACCACCGAGAAAAACCTTACGAGGCAATAGATTAATAAATTCCAGTTCTAAAATTCCGGCGCTGATAAACTGAAAATGAATGGGGCAGAAATAACCGGGGCGTACTTCAATCATAACCAGCAGAATCTGTACGGCCCTCTCGAGTTGAAAAAAATATTTATTACCAGTTACTCTGAGAAAACGCAGTTCAGAATCAAGGGTACAGAATTTGTTTTCAGCAGCATAAAAAGACCGTTTTACTTGATCTGTGCCTTCGGCAAAACGAAACAGTCGTGCGCTCTGGCCCTTTATGGCAATTCTTGTCTCACGACTGGCGCGCAGAGCAGTAAGAGTATAGGGCCAGATATCGGCCGTGTCTTCAGGCACTGAAATTCCCTCAAGTGAGGCCAGCCGGTTCTTTGATAAAAACCGGCTGAAGATCTGTTTCTCACGGGCTGGCAGGCTGTGAATCGTCGCCAGGGTTGCATCGGGCGCAGCCGCCAGCATCTTATGCACTTCGGCCCGGTTCATATAATTGGCAAGGCTGGGCACAAAAATCTGCTCATCAACCAGTTGAAAGAGTTCACGGTCATTTTCAAGCAGCGACGTGATAATCTCATCTTCTTCATGGGGCTGGGCTACTCTGATAATATCAAGCAGCTTCTCAATCTGCTGGCGCCTTTTGCTGAGATGAAAGTTTTTCGCCTGAATATCTTTAATCAGACGCTCAAGCCCATCTTCTGCATCGAGAATACTTTTTAACGAAAGATAAGACAGCTCAGTGCGGGTAAACACCTCACGCTCTTTAAAAGACTGCGCCCCTTTGAATTCTTCAAACAAAT
>CAZHLC010000277.1:0-6022 GCA_964532545.1 uncultured Leptospiraceae bacterium
TGCGCAATATTGTGCTCACCATGGTCTAGTGGCCACCCGAAATACAAAACGATTTGTCTTTTTTAACTTTACCGTAGGCCGTAAGCGCGCTGCAGTAGCCCTATGCAGAGTAAAATCTACAACAGCGGTGAAAAGATTATCACAGAGAACAGCCCGGCCAGTACCATGTGTATGCTTCAAGAGGGTAAGGTCAGGGTCTATAAGACCGTGTATGAACAGCAGGTTGAGCTGGCCACCATGGGCAGGCATGACTTCTTTGGTGAAATCAGCATGCTGCTGGGGCGGCCCCATTCGGCCACGGTTGACGCCGCTGAAGAGGGCACTGAGATTCTTTCTTTCAGCAAAGAAACCCTGGTTAAAAAACTGGCTACCGACCCCGAAATGGGGCTGCGTATGATTACCATCATGGCCCAGCGCATTGCTGAAGCTCATAAAGTCATCACCAAACTCGAGGGTGAAAAGAGCAGCCTCGAAATCATGTATAAAGATAAATAAGGTTTATGCGCAAGCGCTGGTTGATTATTCCCGGGGTGGTGGTTGGCATCGTTCTATTGATTCTGTTGACGCTGCGCCTGCGGTATGGCGGGGGTGGGCATTTTGCTGATCGCAGCACGGCGCCCCTGTGGCCAGAGAGTGTGCTGCAAAAGGTTGCCGACCTCGAAATGCCGCCCGGTAATATTGCGGTAAATAAAAAAGGCCGTATCTTTTTCACCTTTCACCCCGAGGGGCGGCCAGAGGTAAAAGTGGCCGAGCTCATTGATGGCCAGGCGAAGCCCTTTCCCACATTAGAGTTTCAGCAGCAGATTTCTACCCCCCTGTCTGTACGCATTGATCGCAGCAATCGGCTGTGGGTATTAGACCTGGCGAATCATGGGGTTGGCACACCCCGCCTGTTTGCCATCGACATTGACACAGGCAAGGTGCTGCACCAGCATGACTTCAGCTCAGAGATTGCGCCTCTGGGCTCACACATGAACGATTTTCAGATTGATGCACAAGATCGTTTCATCTACATTGCCGACGCCAGCATCATGGGGCTCAACCCCGCCATCGTAGTATATGATATCAAAAATCAGAAAAGCAGGCGGCTACTCGAAAAGCACCCCTCGGTGATGGCCGAAGATTTCAGCATGACGGTGGGTGGCCGCGAAATGGTGGTGCTGGGTGTTTTTACCATTAAACCCAATGTCGATTCGATTGCCCTTGATCGCCGCGGCGAGTACCTTTATTATGCAGCCGTAAATGCCGGTTCAATGTATCGTATTAAAACGGCTGCTTTGCTTGATGAAAAGCTGTCAGCAGAGCAGCTGGCCAGTAAAGTTGAAACTTATGCTGAAAAAACTCACAGCGATGGCATTACCATTGATAATGTTGATAATATTTATCTCAGCGACCCAGAGCACAATGCTGTGCATGTGCTTGATTCAAATCGCGACCTGAAAACCCTGGTAAAATCGCACCGACTGCGCTGGCCTGATGGTTTCAGCTATGGGCCAGAGAATTATATTTATGTGACCTGCAGCGCCCTGCATCAGGTGATCTTTCGCAGCTCTGCATTTGTAAAAAGCAAGGCCCCCTACCAGATTTTCAGATTCAAGGGTTTGGCAAAGGCTGAGGCGGGTCATTAAAACTTTTCTAGAATTTGGCCTGTTTCTTTCATAACTTCAATAAGAACAAGTAGCAGCCTAAAATACGGCTTGCCAGTCTATTCATAGGTCTATTTCAAGAAGACAATGTATCAAGTGCAGTTTGGCCCCCGCCTGACCAGTGGTGTAAAAACATTGATTATTATCAATGTCGCCGTCTATCTGGTGCAGCAACTGTTTGAGTGGCACATGGGTGGTTCGCACCAGTTCGAGCAGGCCTTCGCTCTTTCGCCAGAACATGTTTTAGAGGGGGGCATCTGGCAGCTGTTTACCTACCAGTTTCTGCATGACCCCAATGGCTTTCCCTGGCATTTGATTATTAACATGTACATCTTATGGATGTTTGGTGCCGGTCTCGAAGAGAAGTGGGGTAAGGCGCAGTTCATTAAATACTATCTGTACTGTGGGCTCGGTGCCGGCTTTTTTATTTTTCTTATACCGGTAATCTTTTCAACCCCCGGTGCCATCACTCTTGGTGCTTCGGGTGCGGTGTTTGGGGTGCTGCTGGCCTATGCCATCTACTGGCCCGATCGCCAGGTTTTTCTGATGTTTATTATCCCCCTGAAGGTGAAGTACCTGGTGTTGATACTTGGCCTTGTATCGTTGTTAGGAACTTTCAACACTTCAGCAAGCGGTGGCATTTCTCATATTGGCCACCTGGGCGGGTTGATCACGGGCTACCTGTATCTGGTCTATTCGATGAATCGAAAATCAAATGATGCCGGTTTTAATCTGTGGCGCCGTTACAAGAATTACCGCCAGCGCAAGCTGTGGTTGCAGAAGCAGCAAGATATGTTTGATATGGAACATATGGAAGATAAAGTAGACTCTCTGCTTGATAAAATAAGCAGGCAGGGTATGAAAAGTCTGTCAAATCAAGAAAAGAAGTTTTTGAAAAAGGCCTCAGAAACCATGGATGATGACGGCGACGTAAAACCAGGTGATGTACTCAAGCACTAACAGGCTCTGGGCCCTGCTTTTTCTGCTATCTTTTTCTTCAGCCTACGCCCAGCCACAGCCCGAACCTGAAAAGAAACAGAGTAAAGATATTGTGGGGGCCTTCACCCCTGCCATGCACGTAGGGTTGCTGGGGGGCTATAACTACATCTATGATCATGCCGCAGCTGTTGATACCACCGCTAAAGCCAACTTGAGTGGCCTGGGCCTGAGCTTTCTCTGGTATTTCAGACCCCGCACACTGATTTCAGCCGACTTAAGTATGAAGTGGCTTAACAGTCTGAAAGTTGGTGATCTTGAACTTGATTTTATCGGGCAGACCTATTATCCCCTGCGCCTGCTGCTCTATTACCTGCCAGCCTTTGGCAAAGACCGCTTCGGCATAGGTGGGGGTTTTGAGCTGTTTTTTGCTGGTAATCGACGTAATAAAACCAATAATAACATTGAGGCCGGCTCGGCCTATACCGATATTTTTTTACAGATGGCTGCCATCTATGTATACCCCATTCCGCTGGCGCTGCCTGATAAACAGAGGCTCAGTGTTTTTGGCCAGGCCAGTTTCGGTCTAAATGTAACCCCGGGCGATCGCCGGGTTGCCACCATCAACGAACAGCAGACTCTGTCATTTCAGTTGAATGGTGGGGTGCTCTTCAGAATCAAATGACTGTCTCAAAAGGTAGAATAGCCCTGCTGGCCGGTTTGAGCCTCGCGATGATTCTTCTGTGGGATTATCCGTTTATGTGGCCGTTCAAGGTCTTTGTGGTCTATCTGCATGAGATTTCTCATGGTCTGGGTGCCATTCTTACCGGGGGCAGTGTTAAAGCAATCGTGGTAGAGTGGGATCAATCAGGGTATGCCGAAACTATTGGTGGTAACTTTCTGGCCATCGCTTCGGCCGGCTACATAGGCAGTATTCTGTGGGGCTCGGCCATGTTAACCAGTGCGCTGAATGAAAGGTTTACCCGAGCCCTTGCCGTGATCATTGGCCTGGTATTTCTGTTTTTTACCATCTTCTACCTTAAACAGTTTATGCAGCTGATTTTCTTTTTTGGTCTGGCCTGGGGGCTGCTTTTTATTACCACAGGTATTCTATATGAAAAGGCCAACCGGCTGTTGATGTTTGTTATGGGGGGGCTGACCTCGCTTTATGGGCTCTATGACCTGGGTGATTTTTTCAGAGGTGAGGTGCTGCAGACCGATGCAGGCATTATAGCCAATTATTATCTGAAGGGCTCGCCTCTGAAGTTAACCCTGGCCTATGCCATTGGTATTCTTATTTCATTGTTATCGATCTGGTTGCTCTATCGTATCATAATGCATGCAGTTCATGTGAAAGAAGAGTTGCCCGAAGAACATGAAGCTGAAGACTTACCAGCCGGCCTGAGCCCAGAAGTGCTGGCCCTGCTTGAGCAGATACAGAAAGAAAAAGAAAATAATAACTGAAAAGAGAAAACACATGCCCGAAGAAATGAGCCTTGACCAGAAGCAACAGTTGTTCGACCAGCTGCGCAAAAAATATACCGATGCCATTAACAAGTACGGCAAAGCCTATTTTAATCAGCTAGAGCTTGAAAAACGTATTGGCCACGTGCTGCAGACCCGCGCCGATGTCTTTGCTTTTCTTGAACAAGAAAAGGCCTTTTTTGAAGATCTTGTGGCCAAGGGCGAAGCAAAGCTGGCCGAAGAGCGTGAAAAAGAAGAGCTCAACAAAAGAATGGAAGATATCATGGCGGCCAACGACGCCCGCATTGCCAGATATCCCGATGTGTTTTTTGACCCCAATGCAACTGTAGATATCAGGCGCTTTGCCGGGGCTATTTCTGCCATTATCAGCAAATACTCAGTAGTAGTGCGCGACACCTTTGGTGGGTCGGCCGACTCAAAAGATCTTGAGTACATTCTCTCTGACCTTGATCGTTTTTATGTGACTGAAGAGAGTGGCCCCTCGATTCTTTTTAAACACTATCTTGAAGAGCTGCTGGCTAAGGGCGAAAACGGCCGTGAAGCTATTGATCGCAAAATTTTGCAGACGGGCGGGCTGTTGCTCTATCGTCTAAGGTTGGCGGTGCAGGCTCTCATGGGCCTTGAACCTGAAAAGTACCATGATCAAGAGCTACGCCTGGGGTTCAGTGGCAACCCCGAAGTCAAAACAATGTGGAAGGGTAAGACAAAACGCCAACTTGTTGATGGGCTGGTTCAAGGTCTGCAAGATGTGCTTGATGATTTCAGGCTGGGCGATCTCGTTGAGCACGCCTATCGCACAGAATATATTCGCGAAGAATAATCAGCGTAGCCGGTAAATATTGGCTATCACTTTGGCATAGATGGGCCCGGTGGGGTCTTTTTTGCCGCGGTTAATACTGAAACCACCTATATCAATGAGGTAGGGGCTCTGCTCAAGAATGTTGATCAGCCTGGCGGCTTCATGATAGCGTGACCTGAATGAAATCTCGAGGCGGGTTTTCTCCCAGGTGTTTTCAGCGTAGCGGGCGGCGATTTTTGTTTCTTTCAGGGTGGGCCAGACCTCGGTAATACCAATAGAAGAAGCGGCCTTTGATAAAAAGGCAATCACCATGCTGTTTGAATCAGCAACCCGCAGGTTCTGAAACATATTGGTTTTGATCTCGTTGAGCTTTTCAAGAATCTGTTCATCGCTCATCTGGTTGGCGGTGGCCCGAATCTGTTCTTCAAGGTTTTCGATTCGGGCGCTATCTTGTTTAAAACTTTCAGCGCGACCCCGGTATTCAAACCATTCTGAGATGAGTATATAGTTCCACGCGGCGATGGTGCCAAAGGTGATGGCCAGCAGCAGAACTCTTTTAATGTTGAATTTCATGAGGTGGTCTTCTTCTCTTTGACCCAGATAATGGTAAAAAATATGGCCTGGCCCTTACGTTCTGAGCGCATTGACATTTTGCCCTGCTCAAACTGGTCTTCGATATCTTGCATAAACGAAGAGACGGTTTCAACATCAAGAGCATAGCCCTGAATGGTGATTTTTTTGGTGGTACCCCTGACTGTCTGCAGCACCATACGGGGTGGTGTCATCATGGCTATGGCCTGCAGAAACTTTGACTGCACCCTGGTTGTTTTCACCAGAATGCGACTGAGCATATAAATCTCTTTTTTCGAAGCCTCAATGCGCTCGAGGGTATTACGCATTTTCTGCACTTTTTTGGGCAGGGTGGCAAACTGGGTATAGGTAACCAGTTTTTGTGAGCGGTTTTTTATAAGGAAATATACAACCGGGGTAACCAGTTGAAAGATCAGAAAAAAAGCCAAAACCTTGTAGGCGACATTCTGTCTTTTCTGCTCGCGCTGCAGGGTTTCTGGCAGCAGGTCTGGCGAATATGCTGAAGTGCGGGTCAGAGCCAGCAGTTCGCGTTTCCCCTGGGCCGGCACATCATGTGACAGCAGGG
>CAZHLC010000278.1:0-6002 GCA_964532545.1 uncultured Leptospiraceae bacterium
TATATGGTTTTTTTTCAGGCAGATTGGCAGCAGTACCGCCAGGTACAGAAGAAGAAAGAAATTATTCTACAGAGAATACATTCACAATTGGGTGCGGCCGGCCTCGGTAGCTGCTATCTCAAACCGCCAACCACGGCCCGCCAGGCTGCAAAATGCACTGGGGTGATTGAAAACATCAGCAAAGAAGTTAAAAACTACCGTGCTTTCGCGGGGCTGAAAAAAATTGAAACCAGTAATCTGTTTCTACTGCAAGAAGACCTGGGCCTCTTAAGTAAAACCTTCAGCAGGCTACGGGCCCGCCCTGGCAAAAAGCTTCTAAATCGAATGGCTGTAACCGGCGAGCGAACCAATGAAGCCCTGAAAAATCTGCATACCTATAACCGCAGCCAATTGGCGGCTGTATCAAACGAGCTTGACGGTAACCTGTTTATGCTGATCATTCTTCTGGCCGTTGCTTTTCCGGTTACTTTGATTACCCTTGGTTTTGTTATCTTTTATCTTTATCGCAATGTAACCAGCCCGATTGATGAAACCAATCAGGTTCTGAACCGTATGGCTGCAGGTGATCTCTCAGTCGAATTGGCTGAAGATACTGCCTTTGAAGAAATAAGCCTGTTGAAAAAGCATGTCAAAGAATCAATAGCGAATCTGCGTAATCTGGTAAGAGAACTGCTGGCCTCACGCTCTGAATCAATGGATATTGCTCTCGAGGCCTCAACCAAGGCAAAAGACGTGCTCAACTCAAGTCAAGAGCAGGCTGCTTTGCTCGAAGAAGCGGCAGCTGCCGTCGAAGAACTATCGGCCTCAACTCAGAATATTTCTGAAGCAGCCCAGAAGCAGCTCGATGGGGCAGCTTCAAATTTACAGGCCATGGAAGATCTGCAGAATATGTTTGTAAAGTCTGCAGATATACAGCAGCAGATTACTGAAGAGGCCCAGCAAACCATGGATAAGGCTCAGGCTGGTGGTTACGCTGTTGAGCTTTCAGTGAGCAGTATGGAAGAAATCGTCGAAACTTCGCACAAAGTTCTGGGAATCATTGATGTGATCAATGATATCGCCGACCAGACAGATCTGTTAGCATTGAACGCCTCAATTGAAGCAGCAAGAGCCGGTGAGCATGGCAAGGGTTTTGCGGTGGTTGCCCATGAAATAAGTGAGCTGGCCGAAAAGAGTTCTGCCTCAGCTAAAGAGATTGCCCGTCTGCTGAGAACCGCAAATACTACTATTGAAACAGGTACTGAGCATGTACAAAGCACCAAGAACATCTTTCTTAAAATCATAGATTCAATGCAGAAGCTGGTTGGTGATATTGCCCGGGTACGCGAGATGGATCAAACACAGAGTGCCTCGGTAAATAATACTGCCGATCGGGCCAAAGATGTATCGATACTTGCGCAAGAAATTGCCGATGCCACCCGGCTGCAGAACCAGTCTTCAGAAGAAATTACTGAAGATATGAGCCGGGCCAATGAAATTACTGCTCACAATGTTGAGAAAATAGAATACCTTGATACCAGGCTGAGCAATCTATCAACCGCCATGGAAGATGGCTTGGTCTTTGTTAATAAATTCAAGCTGACCAGCTAAAGGTAACGTAGAAAAAGTTTTATCCATGCCTGCAGGCCGGTGTCATTGGTTTCGGGCAGCTTATCTTCTGATTTTTGAATTTTACTGCGGGCATTATCAATTTCTTTTTTCTGAAAGCCCAGGCTGACCAGGGCCTCATCGACCTGGTAAAAGAAGTCGCCATCAGGGTCTATTGACTCAGCTGTTTGTTCAGGGGCAGAGATTCCTGAAAGTAATTCTTCGATTTTCTTTTTGCGCCCCTTACTTTCGAAGATAATCTTTTCGGCCTTGGCCTTGCCAACCCGTGGGGCCCGGGTGAGAGCACTGCCATCTTCAATAGATAACGACTTCAAAAGCTCGTCTGTTCCCAGAGTTGAGATCAGGTTCAGAGCAACACGTGGGCCAATACCTGAGAGTTTCAGCAGAAATTCAAATAGCTGTGCCTCAGCATCGGTTGAGAACCCATAAAGAAACTGGCCATCATCGCGAAAAACCTGGCGGGTGTATACAAAGACCTCTTCGCTGGTTTTACCCTGATATTCTTCATACAGGCTGAGGGGCGTGGCCATGGCATAGCCAACACCAGCCACCTCTAAGTGAAGATAAAAAGGCCTGATTTCGAGTATCGTACCGCGCAGCGAGGCTATCATACCATTCGAGTCTGCCGTTTATTAGCTGACGCCCGATAGTTGAGCCATGCGCATAATGCAAATGAAAGCCCATCAGCAGCATCATCTGGTTGAGGAATTTCTTTCAGTGAAAGAATTCTGCTTATCATATTCTGAACCTGCTTTTTTTCTGCACTGCCATGGCCGGTAATCATTTTTTTCATCTGTTTAGGGTTCATGTGAGCCCATTCAACGTTATGGCGGGCGAGGGTGAGTAGAATAACGCCACGGGCCTGCAGCAGTTTCACCCCGGTTGTGAGATTTTTACGAAAGAAAACTTCTTCTATGGCACAGAGGGTGACCTGTTGCCGGCTGAGCATACCATCGAGGGCTTTTTCAAGCTCTAACAGCCGCTGCCCCTCGCTTAATCTTGAACTGGTCTCGATGACCCCATAGTCGACCACTCTCGGGTTGCTATGCAGATTTTCACATTGAACCAGGCCAAAGCCCAGTCTGGCATAGCCAGGGTCAATTCCGAGAAAGTACATTATGATTCTTCTGCCCAGTCTCCTAATTCGAGATTAAAAGATACTGTTTGAACATCGTCATGATTTTCAAGGTTTTCAACCAGTTTTAATACTGCTTTGCCCACATCGGCGGCGACTTCAATATTTGCCTGGGGAATGTAGCGCAGCTCTGATTCTACCACATTCCAGCCGCGGGCCTCAACCAGGGGTTGCAGGGCACTCAGTACTGCATGAAACTGCTCTTTAGCTGTTTTTACAGCGAACACATTGTTCTCATCGGCCTCTAAGTCTTCACCGCCAGCTTCTAAAACCATTTCGAGTAATTCGTCTTCGTTGGTATCTTCACCGCCAACTAAAATAAGGCCCTTATGTTCGAACAGATAACTTACCGCACCATTCTCTGCGAGGTTACCTGCGGCCTTGGTAAGAATGTTTTTCACCTCTGGCAGGGTACGCGACTTTTTATCTGTCATACATTCGATAATCAAAGCAATACCGCCAGGCGCATAGGCCTCATAGGTGATCTCTTCATAGTTGATACCCTCGAGCTCGCCGGCGCCTTTTTTGACAGCGCGTTCAATATTGTCTTTGGGCATGTTGGCGGCCTTGGCTTTTATAATTGCCGCCTTAAGACGTGGGTTCGAAGCCTCGTCTGAGCCGCCCAGTTTGGCGGCTACAGTGAGCTCTTTGGCCAGCTTTGTAAATACCTTACCTCTGCGGGCATCTGACGCCTGCTTTTTGTGTTTTATGTTGGCCCACTTTGAATGTCCTGCCATCTTACGCGACCTCCTGCCTATCGGTCTTTTTTATGTCTCTATCTGGTAAAACTGTCATTTTGTAAAGAAAGAGCAGGGGCTCTAGTTGTAGATCAGATAAACTGAATTGTAATCTTCACTTTCAGGAAACCGCTGTTTCAGCCTTTCTTTTGCTGAGTAATACAGATCAATTTGAGATTTTTGCGGATCTTTGCTGAACTCTTCAAGATAGAATTGCACAAAAGAAAGGTAAACATTGGTGGCCGAGGTTCGTTCAACCAGAAAGTTCCATGATTTAGCCACAGGTTTTTCTTTAATAAAGTCGTAAATGGGCTGGCTCTGGTTCCAGAAATTGATCTTTGACACTGCTTCTTTGCTGCTCAGGGCAATTCTGGCTTCTTTAGCCGGTCGGCCAAGGTATACTCTGAAAAGCGATGCCAGCTCACTCTTCTTCACCGTAGCTTCAGTTGACCAGCGCCTCTTTTTTGCAGACGATGATCTGAAATCAAAGCCTGTTGTATAGAGATAGCTGTCTTGTTGCTGTACTTTTAATTCTTCGAAGATATTGGTTCTCTTGTTCAAATAGACCATTGAGCGGCCATCAAGTGGCATGGTACCTGCAAATGCACCGTCATGTCTGCTGAAAGTCGTTTTCTGTGACACCACCTGCCAGGTAAAAACCTGATCTGTAAATGTTTCAAAGACACCCTGTAAAGGCAGCGGTTGAAGCAGCCCATTGGTACTGAAATCAAGGTTGCGGTCATACTTGAGATACTCAGCCAGTGCTCTCTCTGCCTTGTTCTGTTCGATTAGAAAATTGACCGCAAAGTTCAACTCAGTTCGGTTTTTAATCTTCACCTTCTTTTTGCGGGCCAGCCTCTTGATAAGACTGAGTTGTTTTTTAACAAAGCCGTCTCGTTCATACGTATTCACCCAGCGCCTGAAATAGCGGGCATATGGTTTAGCCCGAAAAGAAGCACCGAGATAGGCCAGTCTATTGACCATTGAACGGTTTAAAGATGAAAGTTTCTTATAGCGATACTGTTTTACCAGCGATAGAAACTTTTCAGAATCTGTTGGCAGTTGGTTGGCCGTACCCAGAAATTCATATTGAATACGCCTTTGCTGGTTGTCGGTGGCCCCCTGCAATTTCTGAGAAACCGAGGCAATAAAATTGAGAGCCTCGATAGTATCAGCGCGGCTTTTCTGGCGCCAATTGATCGCATTGAGAATTTGCCAGATAATTGAATCGTAATAGAGCAGATACTGCCTGTCAATGCCGGTCTGTTCTATAACATTGTTAAACTGGCCCAGGGCATCTCGCATGCGGTTTTTTTTGAGATAGTAGTGGCCTAGAGCCATGTTCAGCTCAAGAGGTTCAATATCTTCTTCGGTCAACTTACGATATGCGCCCAGGGTTGCATTTCGGTAGAAGCCAACCAGTGAGCCTGCTTTCTTTTTTGCAGCTACTTCTTTTTTGAAGATCTTTTTTTCAATCAGCTTCGAGGCCCAGAGATCAAGCTGCAGACCCTGTAACTGGGTTTTGCGGTCTGCTTTTGCCATACTTTTCTGCATGGTGATAAAAGCGGCTTCTAGTTCAAAGCTTTCATAAAGCTGGTTGCGCCATTGCTCTTTCAGCTTTGATTTGTCGTAGAAAAAATTGATTCGTCGCGAAACCCGACTGGGCAATTCTGCCACTTTGTTCTCAAATACCGGGGGCAGGTCTGTCTGCAGGGGTTTCAACTCACCTTTAGAAACAGCAGATAATAAGTATGCTTCAGCCAGCCCCTTCCAGTCATTGGGTTTTAAATCATATTCAGAAAAGTTTTTTTCAAGGTTAGCCAGGCTGGCCTTTGAGTTGCCGTAAACCAGCTGTAGGCGTCGACTGTTCAGCCAGATTTTGCGGCGTATATCGACCGACGCTTTCTCTGTTTCGAAACTATCTATATAGGCATCAGCTTCTTGCACGGCCTGGTCTGCAAAGCCATTAAGAAACAATAATTCGTTTTTCAGATTGAAGCTTTTTCGACTGGCGCGAAATACAGCCGGTTTAACCGGCTTAGATTCAGCTTTGTTGTCTTTTGGTTTTACTTTTTTAAGGCTGCTAAGGTGCTGTTCTTGTCTAAAAGCGGCTTCATCGCTGTCGATAATTCTCTGGGCTGAGGTTAGAGCCAGGCCAAATTGGCCGTTTTGCTTCTGAGCAGCCGCAAGTTTAAAAAACTCACTGCTTTCACTGCTTTTGAAGCCCTGTAACAGCTCTGAAGCGGCCTTATATCTTTTTTTAGAAAGTCTGGTACGCATCTTTTCTCTTTTCAGTTTTCTCATCAGGTTATTTCCGCTGAACTTAAAGAGGCTGTTTGAGGTAACTTTATTTGAAAAAATGCTCATCACTGTATCTTTGGCATCGCTGCGATTGTTAAGTGAACAAATTACATATGAGCTGCCCATGGCTGAGCCCAGAAGATTAGCCGCCCCACAGTATCGCATTTTGTCTATGTTGCTAACCGTGGTCTGTGCATGGTTTGAGATTACCAGACCAGTAG
>CAZHLC010000279.1:0-4651 GCA_964532545.1 uncultured Leptospiraceae bacterium
CATATGCTAAGGCGGCTCAGTGCTAAGCATGCCCAGTCTGTTTCAAATAATGCTCATACATTTTCTTTATACCTTCTTCTAACCCGGTTTTATGCCGCCACCCAAGAGAATGCAGCTTTGAAACATTCATCAATTTGCGCATGGTACCATCGGGCTTTTCAGTATTGTAAACCAGCTTGCCCTTATAGCCTACAATCTTTTTCACCAGTTCTGCCAACTCTTTGATCGAGATATCTTCGCCCGTACCAATATTGATATGGCAATTGCGAACTTCGCTTTTATCACTGCTGAGATCATTAAAATCTACCTTCTGCATGAGAAAAATACAGGCTTCAGCCATATCTTCTGAGTACATTAGCTCACGTCGTGGTTTGCCGCTGCCCCAGATTTCGACTGATTCAGCTGACACATTGAACTTATCTAGAATCTTCTCGGCCGACTGCCAGTCTGGTACCTTGAGATCGGCTAAAACCTTATCTTTTTTATCTTCAAACAAAAAATGAGCCAGGTGAATTTTTCGCAGCAGGGCCGGTAGAACATGGGCTTTTTCAAGATCAAAGTTATCATTGGGGCCGTATAGGTTGGTGGGCATAACAGAGATATAATTGGTGCCGTATTGAATATTGTATGATTCGCTCAATTTAATACCGGCAATCTTGGCCACAGCATAGGGCTCATTGGTATACTCTAATGGGTTAGTAAGCAGCGCGTCTTCTGACATTGGCTGGCTTGATTCTCTTGGATAAATACAGCTTGAACCAAGAAACATGAGCTTTTTGACTTTGTTGACATAACTGTAATGAATCACATTGTTTTGAATCTGCAGATTGCTATAGATAAAATCAGCACGATATGTATTGTTAGCGAGAATACCCCCTACCCTGGCTGCTGCTAAAAACACAAACTCTGGCTTTTCATTTGCAAAGAACTCAGCAACGGCCTGCTGATCTTCGAGATCTAATTCTTTTGAAGTACGTAAAAGCAAATTAGTAAAGCCCTGCTCTTGCAGTTTTTTGGTTATAGCTGAACCTACAAGACCACGATGGCCTGCTACGAAGATTTTTTCATCTTTATTCATCACCACTCAAGCGATTCAACTACAGTATGCCCCTGGTCTTTTAAAAACTTTTCTTTTTTAAAACGGGTTATATCTGCATGCACCATATCAATAATCAACTCTTTCAGAGAATGCTCTGGCCGCCAGCCCAGCTTCGTGCGGGCCCTGGTGGCGTCGCCAACAAGCAGGTCAACCTCAGCCGGTCGATAATAGTTCTTATCGACTTCGACAATAACCTGGTCGGTTTTCAGATGATCTGCTGCAAGGCCGGTTTTTTTCTCGAATTCAGAAGCATCGATGCCATCTATGATGCCCTGCTCTTTATCACCACTACCTTTGAACGAGACATTAATACCAAGCTCAGCAAAGGTCATTTTGACAAAGTCGCGTATTTCTGTCGTTACCCCTGTTGCAATAACGTAGTCATCAGGTTCATCTTGCTGTAAAATGCGCCACATGGCATCAACGTAGTCTTTGGCATGCCCCCAGTCGCGCTTGGCACTGAGGTTACCCAGAAACAGTTTTTGCTGCAGGCCCAGGGCAATTCGAGCAGCAGCTCTGGTAATTTTGCGCGTAACGAAAGTTTCACCTCTTATAGGGCTTTCGTGGTTAAAAAGAATACCATTACAGGCATACATATTGTATGATTCACGGTAATTCACGGTGATCCAGTATCCGTAAAGTTTGGCAACCCCGTATGGGCTGCGGGGGTAAAAGGGTGTTTTTTCACTCTGCGGAACCTCTTGCACCAGACCATACAATTCACTGGTCGAAGCCTGATATATGCGGGTCTTATCAATCATGTTCAGCAGACGAACCGCTTCTAAGATTCGAAGAGTTCCGATTCCGTCGGCATTGGCGGTGTACTCTGGTACTTCGAAGCTGACCTTAACATGACTTTGAGCGGCCAGATTGTATAGCTCATCTGGCTGAACTTCTTCAATGATACGAATTAGATTGGTACTGTCGGTGAGGTCGCCGTAGTGAAGTTTCAAGCGCACATCTTTTTCATGGGGATCTTGATAGAGATGATCGATACGTTCAGTATTAAACAGAGAACTGCGGCGCTTTATACCATGAACCATATAGCCTTTTTTAAGCAGCAGTTCGGCCAGATAGGCACCATCTTGACCTGTTATTCCTGTAATTAATGCAGTTTTCATAAGCTTGTTACCATTTATTTAAATTTTATTTTAGCAGTAGTTACCTTCAATTTCATCTACGGCCAGTTGTGCAAAAGAGAATGCGCAGGTGAAGGCAGGGCTGACCGCATTCAGAATATGAGTACTGGTTTGCTGATGTTTTATGACAAAATCACTTTCTAATTGTTTGGTCTCTTTATTGTACAGTTGTGCTCGAATACCCGCCCGGGTAAAGCTATAATCACTACCAACCCACTTAACCATGGCGCCTGCTTCTTTAAGCAAATTGCCTTTAAAAAACTTCTTCATTTCGCGCTTTGCCAATAAACGAAAATTAAAGCGGTTTAAAAAGAACATTTGAAGTTGATAAAAAACATTCTGACAGAACTCTTTAAAACTGAAATTTGAAAGGCCACGATAGTTTTCTCGCCAGAATGCCGGTATGGCAGTGGGCCCGATTTTTGTTTCATTTGAAACAGTCTTTGTAAAGTGTACCCCGAGAAAGGGTTGGTTCAAATCGGGTACACCATAGACATGCTTTTTGACAATGTCTGTTTCTTTGCTTTTTAAGTAGAGGCCCTTAAAAGGCAGCATAATATATTCTCTGCCGCAATCAAACAAGTGAGCAATGCGATCAGCATAGAGACCAGCTGCGTTAACTACATAATCAAAGGGTTTGCGCCCCTGATTTGTGATCAAATTTCCGTTATGATAATCGGTGACCTGACAATTGTACTCTACATGCACATTCTGAGCAGCCAACTCGGTAGCTATGGCTCGGCAAACTTCTTTCGGGTCAATAACAGCCGTATCAGGTGAAAGCAGGGCTACCTTACAGGTTTTAACGTTTTCATCAATCTGCTGCAATTCTGCCTCTGAAATAACCCGAACATTAACACCATTGATCTTGCCCCGCTTCTCAAGTTCATAAATCTGCTCAATCTGCTCGGGCCTGGTGGCCACCACAACCTTGCCGCACTTATTCAATTTTAGATTATTCTGTTTACAGTAAGCCTGCATAAGCCGGTTACCCTCAACAGTCAGACGGGCTTTCAGGCTGTCGGCGGTATAATAGAAACCCGCATGAAGAACACCACTGTTGCGCCCGCTGCCATGCCGGGCAATATCGGCCTCTTTTTCAAGAATAACAATCTTCGATGAAGGAAATCTTTGTTTCAGCTCAAGGGCAATGGTCATACCTATAATACCAGCGCCAATGACCACCAGCCTGGCATCTTGTAATTTTACAGAACCTGACTTCATCGATTAAGTGTTTCGAGAAAACCTCTGAATTGAATAAGACCTGTTGAAACTCCAGTAAAGTATTGAAAAACCGGCGGTCAAGCCTTTCGAAAACAGAAAGAATCACGCATGATCGATAACCTTGACCATTTCACCACCTACATCTAACTGCTTACGCTCACCCATGAAAAGCAGTTCAATTGTTATGCGCTTCTTACGCGGATTAACCTTTCTGATGATGAATTCTTTACCCACAAGGGGGCCTTCGATGATGGTAACAGTGGCCCCCTCTTTAAGAAACTTCGAAAAGGTTATGGTCTGCTTCTGCCCTGTGAGCTCAAGTATGGGAGCGATTTCATCTTCTGATACCGGGCTGAACTCAACAGTTTCATTTTCACTGCCGAGTATCTTTATGATTCCCTTTTGCAGGCCTACGTGGCCGGCCTGCTGCATAAGCTTTTTTAAATCATCTTTTTGTAGAGGGTGGGGCGACTTAATAAAAAAATAACCGGGAAAAAGCGGCTCTTTCACCAGTTTCGTTTTACCCTTACGTCGAATGAAAAGTTCACGCTGGGGCAGAAAAGACTCGAGCTCAAAACCTGCTTCGTCAAGTTTCTTGCGGGTCTTTTCTTCAAGCCCACTGATTGTCTGCACCGCATACCATAATGCCATGATCACAAAGTGATAACCTGAGAAATGCCGACGTCAAGCTAAATATAACCAAGTAACCAGTAGGCAGCAAGGCCCACCAGCTCTTTATAGACCATAGTGCTTCTACTCAAACCACCCAGTGATGGAATATATGCTTCAGGAAAAACAACCGGTTGATTACTGAGATCAACTGGCACCGTGTGCACCGTGATATCATATTTTTTGAAACAGAGTTCAGAGCGTAGCATATGAAAGGCAGAGGTAACCAGAAGCACTGGTCTATTCTTGTAACCCTGTTCTAAGATGGCCGCAACATTGCGGGCATTCTCATGGGTATTGCGGGCATCAGCTTCAACGATAATTTTATCGGCCCGGGCTTTTATTCTTTGTGCAATGAACGACGAACCTATAACAAACTTTTTCAATAAGACAGCCTCTGAAAGTGAATACACGCCCGAAGATTCTTGTGTACTTTTCATGCCAATCAGGCCCTGGCTGCCGGTAATAATGAGAGTAGACCCTCTGTATTGCTTAAAAAGCTCAAGAGCCCTGTGAATTC
>CAZHLC010000279.1:4673-5976 GCA_964532545.1 uncultured Leptospiraceae bacterium
ATCAACCGCAAAGCCAAAGTTAAGAGTATTCTCATTAACAGGTGTGGCCATACCAGTGAGCAACACAATAACAGGCTTTTCTACCACAAGCTCAGCAGAAGTCTCATATCGGCCTTCGAGAAAACCAGTAAGATAGCCAGCCACAACAGGGGTCGACAAAAGGCCAATAGTTAATAGCAGAAGAAGAGATACCCTGCGCAACCAGCGGCGCTTTTTCAATCTAAGAACTGCAATCAATGCAACGATCAGTAAAAGAGGAAAGGGAAATAAAAAGAAAGAAAAGAGCTTTGAGAGAAAATAACTCAATTAGAGACTGTCTATAAAACTGTCTAGCGCTTCATCTTCAGCATCGGGATACTTAGAGTTGAATTCAACAGGAGATACAAACGTAAAAAACTTTTCAAGACGGGCCAATTGAAATATATTCTGAATTTTCGGTGAGGCGCCAAAAAGAAGCATACTCTTACCGTCGTTTTTCGACGAGTTCAGTATTTTAATGAGAACACCAAGGCCTGAAGAATCAATGTATTCAATTTTTGCAAGGTTCACGCCAATGGTCGCATCATTAATATCTTTTAGAAAACCATTAAAATTTTCTTCAAATTTTTCGGCTTGATTAATGTCGAGCTTGCCCTTCGGCAAAAACTCAATAGCACCCTTGCGCACTTTGGTTTTCAGTTCCATGGTGGCTCTGCTATATACCTGGCTATTATTCTGTCAATTGCAAAAACCGGTTTTTTGGCTCAAGCATAGAGATTGAGGTAATGGCTGCGAAAATCGTCGAAAGTGCCATCAACAATGCTACTGCGCAACTTTGTCATAAACTCAGCCATGAAATAAAGATTATGATAGGTACTTAACTGGTAGGCCAGAATCTCGCGGGCCTTGTGAAGATGGCGCAGATAGCCCAGTGAATAGCGGGCACAAACCTTACAGCCACATTCAGAATCTATGGGTTCATCAACCATGCGGTGTTTCTCATTGCGCAGGTTTACCTTTCCTATGCTGGTAAAAACCTGCCCGTTGCGGGCATTGCGGGTGGGTAACACGCAGTCGAACATATCAACGCCGAGCGCTACAGAGTTAATAATTTCAGGAATTGAGCCCACCCCCATAAGATATCTGGGTTTTTCAGGGGGAAGATAATCAGTATTATTTTCAAGAGCCACCAGAAACTCGTCGTTCTTTTCGCCCACAGACAAGCCGCCAATGGCATAGCCCGGCAGATCTATGGTGGCGCAGAATTCAGCCGATTCACGCCGCAGGGCGGCATTAACCCCACCCTGGGCGATGGCAAATAGAC
>CAZHLC010000280.1:0-5972 GCA_964532545.1 uncultured Leptospiraceae bacterium
CGGCTCAAGTACCCCATGATGCCCTGCGCGTTTATGTTATGGGCGAGCGGGCCCTGAAACAAGAAAACGCAACCCCCGAAGATATCAAAAAAATGCAAGATTTGCTGCGCGAAGCCATGAAAGAAGGCGCCGCCGGTTTTACCACCGGCCGCTCAGACGTGCATCGCTCAGCCTCAGGAGAATGGACGCCGGCCTCTGAAGCAACCATTGAAGAACTCGAATCGCTTGCGGCTGTGTTTAAAGAACTCAATTACGGTGTGCTGCAGGCTGTATCTGACTTCAATATGGAAAGAACCGACAAAGAGTTCGATCGTGAGTTTGAGATGTTAGAGAAATTTGCAGCCGCCTCTGGCGGGCGACCTTTTTCACTCTCATTGAACCAGCGTGACTTCTGGCCAGACCTCTGGGCCCGTATTCTGAAAAAAGGTGAGGGCGCCAAAGAAAAGGGCATTGACTGGCACTTTCAGGTAGCCCCAAGAGCCATCGGCGTAAACCTGGGTCTGCAGTGTACTTTTCACCCTTTTATGGGCAAACCCAGCTATAAGGCCATCAGCAACCTGCCCCTGGTAGAGCGGGTCAAGAAAATGCAAGACCCCGAGCTGAAAAAGAAAATCATCGAAGAAAAATCAGAGCAGCTGGCCGGCGATGGTACCCCGGTGCCACCAATTGCTGATAAGTTTCTAGCGCAGATTGAACAGCTGGCCTTTAAACTGTTTGAGCTGGGCCTTGAGCCTGACTATGAGCAGCCGGTTGAGCGCAGCCTCGGGGCCCAGGCCAAGGGCCGCGGTCTACACCCCCTTGATGTGGTTTATGACACCATGCTGAAAGATGATGGTAAGGCTTTGATTTACTTTCCTATCTATAATTATACCGAGTTTAACTACGATAACGTAAACAAAATGATGATGCACCCCCAGGCCATACCTGGCCTGTCTGACAGCGGGGCGCACGTTGGCACTGTATGTGACGCCAGCTTTCCTACATATTTACTCACTTACTGGACTCGTGACCGCAACAAGGGCTTAATACCTCTTGAGCGGGCTGTGCAGATGATCACCCATGATACAGCCAAACACATGGGTTACACAGACCGTGGTACTCTCGAAGCTGGCAAAAAAGCTGACCTGAATGTTATCAACTATGACGGTCTTAAGTTGAAAGCCCCGGTGATGATCAAAGATCTACCCGGTGGTGGCCAACGACTGATGCAGCAGGTATCGGGCTATGTGGCCACCTTTGTTTCAGGCGAGCAGGTGATTGACAATGACCAAATCACCGACGCCCGCCCGGGCCATCTGGTGCGTTCATCACAGATGAACTAACAGCTCATCAAAGCTGAAAAACTTAATAATAGCACCATAAATACATTTACGGGCCCCTCGCACGGTGTTGAAAAGCCACCGAAAAAGCGTTTGGCGCGCTGCTCGTTGAGCTACGCTCAACGACTCGCATGCCCCGCCCGGTGGGTCGCTGAGCGTTGCTCACCGAGCAGCGCCGACGCCCGACGGTTCTTTGAAAAATGCTTCTCTGCGGCTACGATGGCCGCCGAGCCAGCGGCGCACACAACCACTATGTCAAGCAACTTGATAAATATTTCTGTTTTCGTCGTATGACTCTCGCCGGGTCCAAATCGCAAATAGAATTTTGAGCCATTTATTTGATAATGCTCTAATAGCAACAGAATGCCTCTTGCCCCTTTTCCTTTGTTGATCGTAGTATTGCCGAGCCCATGTCGAATGAGATAGAGTGCAAAAAGCCAAATTCCAAAGTATATTGCGGGCAACTTTATTACAAGCCCGCCTCATAATCACTTTTTGATAACCTCCACTTTGATAAATGCTTTTGGGATTATTGTATTTATGTGACCTCAAAAACTTGCGAATTTCATCATGGCTTTCGCCACCAAGGGCCGCCCAGGTAGGGTACTTTAACAAGAGTTTCAGGCTTGTTTTGCAGGCCATATTAGTGAACAGGAACTCAAAAACCGGCAAATAATACCGAATCACAAACAGCAAACGGTTGGCATAGCGAACCTTCTCTTTCTGAAGGCGGTCATAACTAAGGCTCAATACTTTAATTTCTTCAACTTCTGCAGAATTAAAAACCATCATCTGAACGTTGGCCTGATTAGCTTTAAGATACCTGGCAATAGCCAGAGAATCAAGCTTATCATTCTTATCTCTAGATACTGATAGAATTTCTTTAAATCTTTTTACTTTCAAAGGATTTAGACAATACAGGCGGTATTTGGTCTCTCGCAGTGCATCAACTATCGGCCCATGAGGTAATTCGAAAGCAATACCCCAGACAGAATATTGCTTAAGCGTTGCTTTCAGCCTTGTAAAGCCTGAAGCATTGTTCTGAAAGCTCAACCTTTTGACGATTTTCTCGTCCTCGTTAATTATCACAGCCTCATGCGCTAAATTAGCATTGTCTATACCTACGTAATGTTTCATACAAACCTTCCGATATTTTGAGTATAACTCTTCTGTCGCATCTTTATATAAGTTTTAGCAAACCACTATAAGCGATCAGAAGAACCAGGGGGGCATTTGTGTGCTTAGAATTCGACGATTCTGGAGGTGCGCAGCCCTCCCTGGTTTTATTATCTTCTAAAAACGTGGGTAGCTTTACATATAACGAGGTGCGCAGAGCCGACGGCTAAAGCGGCCCATAGGGCCTGCCAACCGCTTTTTCGGTTTCAACCCCGTGCCTGCAGTTTGTTTTCAACAAACTGCTCGGGGCCTTTTTTCGTCTCAAAATAGCCTGTACGGCCTGTGTCGGGGCTAATTCAGAGTAGTAAAATTAACCATGGCAGTTAAAGATTTCACACGCGAAGAACAGCAGCAGGTACATTCGATAATTGGCAATATTAAGTACTGCCTTTTCGAGAATATGATACCGGCTCTGAGCCAGAGCGAGCGCTATAATCACGACCAATCAATGTTAGAGCGCCGGCCCATATTCAGCATCAGCCGGGTCTCGATGATGCCGGCCGAAAACAGCCCCATTTACAAATATGCAGAGATTCTCTGCAATAAACAGTATCATCAAATAATTGAGAAGATCTACGAAGCAGAAGATATTAATGGGCTGCAGCTTTCATTTAAAAATAAAAACCAGGTGGTCTCTTCAGATACTCTTTCTGCCATCATTGCCATGTGCGTTGAGATGCGCGAAGAATTATTAGACTTATCAAACGTTTTTAAATCAGGTTCAACCCAGGCAGGGCTGCCTACTGAGGTGATTTCTCAGCTGGTGACTGAGCTTGAAAGATTGCGTCTGATCTTTGAAAAAAGAAACAATTACTTCTTTTTTGCCATAGAAGAAGAAAGCGTCGAACAGACCGCGGCCGACTTTGCTAATTATCTGACTGAGACCTTTGACCGTTTTAAAAAAGACAACCCCGCGGCCCCCATAGCCAGCTATCACAAGAAGCTGCAGCAAGAACTACGCTCGCTGGGCTTAGAGAAAATTCTGTTTGAAGACCCTTATCGCTTCAGCGGCAAATACCTTGAACCATTTCTGCGCCAGCATGCAGACAGCGATGACCCCGGCAGCACCTATATGCCGGGGGCCGAAGCCAAAAGTCTTGATGTAATAGAAAAAAATATTGATAAGTTTGATGAGCTGCGTGGCAAAAGGTTTCTACATGATTTAACAGCACTGGGCCTGCTAGATGCTGATGGGCGCTTTTTCAGCAGCAAACCTGACATGTCTACAGAGACCGTAAAATATGCCCAGGCACTGCTCGACAGCCAGAGTATCTGGACGACCTTTAAAAGAATACTGCATGCCTCACCCTTAACCCGCTCTGCGCAGAAAAACCTGCATGATGGTATCGTTACCATCAATGAGTTTATATTTCCCCTTACTTTCGCTACCCGAACTCTGGGCATCTCGGTGAGGCTTGATCACAGTATCACCCTATATGATCGAACCATTGAGTCGCATGTTGAGAAGAACAACAAAGAAATGCACGTACTGGTGAACCAGCTCTTTGGTGACGCCAATGAGCTGGCCAAAGAGGCCTTTGCCTATCTAATCGAAGGTGCCACGGTTATGAAGAGTGGCAGCATTGAAGATGTAACCATCAAGGCTGGCCGTATTCCGTTTTTGCCAGGCCTCGATATGTCTGACTCGCAGAATACCGCCACCCGCATGTATGAAAACTGTAAGTTGATCTATGAGGCCATGTACTATGACTATGTGAACCTGACTGAGAGGCTTAAAAAAGCACAGCTGATCGTACATGATGAGAACCGCGATGCTGAAGCCTATCGAAATCGCGATTTACCATCAATCAGTCTCAGAGACTATCATCTGGGGCTGGCCTATAACCTGTTTCAGGTACTTGACTTTGTTGAGTATCTGCGTATCAGTTGCCTGGTTAAACGGGTCACCCCTAAGCTGGCCCGGCCCCAGACCGGTTACATTACTGATATGTACAAAGAAACCTTTTCGTTTTTTACTGAGGGTAACCAGCAAGAGATTCTCTACAAGCCAGCCCGCGAATACGCTTAATCGCTATTATTTTCTTGCCATCGCAGCTAATAGCATAACCCTTCGCCATGGGTATACTGGGTTTATTACTTCTGGCCATAGCACCCGGGGCCGCGCTGATTGGGCTGATTAAGTACTTAGACCGCCATGAAAAAGAACCGTGGGGGCTCATCTTCGGTGTAATGGGCCTCGGGGCTTTATCGGTGATACCCGCCGTGCTTGTTGAAATGGGCTTTGGTGAGCTCTCACCCATTTTTAATAAAGAAGAAAATACCGGCCTTTATCATGCCTTTCTGATTTCGTTTGTGCAGGTAGCCCCCATCGAAGAAATCTGCAAGCTGGCCCCCTTGCTGCTGTTTGCCCTGAGGCGCCCCGAATTTAACGAAGAAAACGATGGCATTGTTTATGGGGCCGCCTCGGCCCTGGGCTTTGCTGTGCTAGAGAATATCTTCTATGTTTTAGACCATGGTTTCTTTGTGGGTATTGCCCGGGCCTTAACATCGATACCCATGCATGCATTCACCGGGGTCTTGATGGGATACTACATCGGTAAAGCCAAGTTTACCGAGGGCAAATCTGTAGCTGCGGCTACTATGAGCAGCCTGGCCATTGCCATTTTTCTACACGGCGCCTATGACACCGTTATTTTTGCCGGGGGTGAGATTGTCTTTCTGATGCTGCCCATGGTAATAGGTATGATTATCTGGGGCATCATTCTGTTAAAAAAAGGCCAGGCCCTGTCACTGGCCCGCTGGGGCCACCAGAGTGAAGCAGCTGAAACCGCAGCGATTAAGCCCACGTCGGCTGCGACTGCACAGCCCGCTATAACCACCACTAATCAGCAGGCAAGTGTGTGGCGGGTAGCGATTTCACGCTTTCTCTTTGTAATCTGCGGCTTGCTATGGCTCGTGCTGCTGGTGGCTTATTTTGATGACTCAGGTGAAGAGCCTCTGAATCTCACCGATCTGGTTGTCGGCGGAACCATCTTCACCTTCATACCGCTGCTCATCGCCATACTGCTTGAGGTTTCACACTATAAACGTAAGAAAGCTGTCTCAGCTGGCTGAGGCCCGGGCTTTTTTATACTCTTCGTCTTGTTTGAGAAAATCTGAAGGCGACTGGCCCTTGATATTCTTAAAGGCATGATTGAAGGTAGCCTTCGAGGCAAAACCAACTTTAAAGGCTACATCAAGAATGGTGGCCTTTGGCTCTTCGCGCATAAGCCTGATAGCTTTTTCTACCCTGAACTGATTAGTGAATCGAGAGAAATTAATATCCATATAATTATTCAAAAATTCTGAGAGCTGGTAGGGTTTAAGATCAAGTTCTTCGGCAAGAGTTGCCAGGGTAAGGTCTTCTACCAGATACATCTTCTCGTTGAGCATAATCTCAATCAGCTTGAGATGTAATTCTTTTAAATCAAGACCGCTGAGGCGACTCTGGCTGTAGCGGGTCTTCTGCAGGGCGTT
>CAZHLC010000281.1:0-5966 GCA_964532545.1 uncultured Leptospiraceae bacterium
TGACTGCCGGGTTGCAGCTGCACATAGGGCATGATGGCGCCAATGACGATTTTTCAATCGGGCAGACAAGATTTTATTATAGCAGATCTGAATTTATTCAGCCGAATATGCGTCGTACAGCCTGAAGACCAGTGATCAACTGGTCAATATCGTCAGTGTCGCTGTAAAGATACAGGCTGGCGCGGCAGGTTGCTGCAATCTGCCATGATTTCATTAAGAGCTGGCAACAGTGGTGCCCTACTCTGATGGCAACATTATTCTCATTAAGAATGGTGCCAATATCATGGGGATGTATATCGCCCACATTGAAAGATATGGCGCCCAGTCGCTTGAGGCCTTTATCTTCGATGTCAGCCAGAGTGGGCCCGAAAATCGCCAGGTTCTCAGCTTCGAGCTTTTCTAGAGCGTAACGGGTGATCTGCTCTTCATGATCATGTATAACGTCGAGGCCCACCTGTTGTAGATATTCAATGGCTGCCTTTAAACCAAAGACCCCTGCAATGTGGGGGGTACCGGCCTCAAATTTATGAGGTGATACCTGATAGCTGCTCTCACCTTTCTCTACTTTTAGAATCATATCACCGCCGCCCATAAACGGTGGCATCAGCTCAAGAACATCACTCTGGCCCCAGAGCACGCCTATACCAGTGGGGCCCAGCATCTTATGCCCAGAGAAAAGAAAAAAATCAGCGCCCAGCTCGGTGAGGTTTACAGTGTTGTGGCAGACAGTCTGAGCACCATCGACAATGAAAATGGCGCCTTTCTCGCGGGCATATTCAATAAACGGCTGCAGATCATGAATAACCCCAGTCACGTTTGAAGCCGCACTCAGTGATACTATTTTAACACAACCATTACCAATCTGCTCTTTAATCGCTGCAAAACCCTGCAGGTCAAGTTGGCCACTGTTATCAGCAACCGGAACATATACAATGCGCGCGCCGCTGTTTTTGGCGATCATCTGCCAGGGAACAATATTGGCATGATGCTCTGATTCTGAAATGATAATGACATCATCTTTCTGCAGGGGGGTTGCCCATGCAGAAAAGCGGCTGATCTCAGCCAGGCTCTGCACCTGAGCCAGTGAATAGGCCAGTAGATTGAAGCCCTCGGTGGCATTGCGGGTGTAAATAATGTGGCTATCAGCAGGCGCCCCTAGAAATTGCTTCACCACCTCTCGAGTGCCTTCGTAGACTTCGGTAGCTTCTTGCGAGGCCTGGTACAGACCACGGTGAATATTGACACTGAGCTCTTCGTAATAGCGGCGAATTTCTTTAATGACCGGCAATGGGGTAAGAGAGCTGGCAGCTGAATCAAGATAGGCAATACCGGGGTTGGCCGCAAAAAAAGGAAAATCATCGCGAATAGCCTTACCGGGTTTTACAGCAGTGTTAGTGATCATAGTAATTGTTTAGATAAAATTATATAGAAAAAAAGCCTGCCCGTCTCTTTTTTACCCGCTTGACCGGCAAATAGCTTTTTTTCATCTGAACGTTTACCATGGCAAAACCGGCAATAATTGAGGCGCAGATTGGTTTTGCCGGTTACGCCATCGGCGAATTAGCGATTTTTAAACCCCCGCCCCAAACTACTGTCTCAACCCGCCTGGTCGCCTTTAATACTAAAGAAGAAACTAAGCATCTCGAACGTGCCCGTAAAAAAGCCCAGAAAGATCTAAATAAACTCATCGCTAAGATTGAAAACCAACAGAGTCAAAAGGCCGATTCGAAGAACGCCAGTGCTGTTCTAAATAGTCACCTTGAAACTCTCAAAGATGACATTCTCTTTCAAGAAATGTCATCAATTGTAACCGAAGAGAAAAAGCATGCTGTCAGTGCGGTCAAACTGGTTACCCAGAAATACCTTGATCATTTTAACAGTCTCTCTGAAGCACATTTCAAAGACAAGGCGAAAGACATCGAAGACCTCAGGCGGCGCTTGCTGTTTCATCTGGGTGAAGAAATTGAAATTAAACTGCCAGAAGGTACCAACATAGTCTGGGCTGAGAGCCTCAGCCCCCAGCAGGTCATGAGTCTGCATAAGGCCGGTGTGCGCGGTATAATTCTGAAACATTCTACCGATGCTGGCCATGATATGATTATCATCAGGGCCCTTGAGATACCCTGTCTTTACGACATGAATTATCGCCCCCGCCTGAAGCTGGGTACCACGCGAACCGCTATCATTGATGCAGCTGGGGGCAGGCTGATACTTAACCCCGATACGCAGCAGGTCAAGAGCTATACCAAGATCAAAAAGGGCGAACGTAAAAAACGCGAACAGCTTGAATCTCTACCCGAAAAGACGGTGACCGCCTGCGGCCGCCAGATTGATATTCTACTTAATCTCGAACTGGTTGAAGAAGTTGACCGGTTTCCAGTGCAGGTGGTCAACGGCGTGGGTCTATTTCGTACTGAATTTCTCATTCTACGCAGCGATGATCTGGCTGTTGAGGCCCAGGCCAAAACCTATGCAAAGCTGGCCAGCGCCTTTAAAGATAAGCCCGTGACTCTGAGGCTTTACGACCTGGGGGGTGATAAAACCATTTCGGGTGGCGACTATGGTGATTACCTGAAAACCCATGACAACACCCTGGGGCTGCGGGCGATACGTTACCTGCAGATCAATACTGATCTACTCAAAGACCAGCTGGTAGCCATGGTTCGGGCCAACAAAGACGGGCAAATTCGTATAATGATTCCCATGGTGACTACCCGTGATGAAATTCTCTACATCAAAGGCCTGCTTGAAGAAATCTGCCAGAGCGAACAGATACCCATGCCCAAACTGGGGGTCATGATTGAAACCCCGGCCAGCATCAGTCTGATACCCTATATGAAGGGCCTGGTCGACTTTCTCTCGGTGGGTAGCAACGATCTGCTGCAGTTTCTTACAGCGGCTGACCGTAACCTCTTCAGTTTGAAGCACATATATAATCCCCTGCACCCATCTTTGATTGATTCGCTTGAGACAATCAGAACCAACTACCGCGACCTGACTGGTAAGAGCCGTCTTGACCTCAGCATCTGTGGTGAAATTGCCTCAAACCCGGTCATGATTCCCCTGTTATTAGCACTTGGTTACCGCAAACTTTCGATCGCGCCCCCCCAGGCTCTGGCTGTGAAAACCATGATCAGTAGCTTGAAACTTGATTTCTGCCGTAAGTTGTTGAAAGAAGTGAAAAAATATCCTACTATATACGAAAGAGAAGAAATCATAAAGGCAAGACTGGGTGAAATCAAGGGCTGAAATAAACGCTTTTCTGAAAAAAGAAAAAAAACAATTTAACTTCAAGTTCACCTTTGATCTCAAACGCGACCTTGTGTACTTAGACTGGATCTTTAACCAGTTCATTAAAGGTGAAATGACCGGCCTGCTTGAAGGTAAGGCCCTGCTGAAAGCGCCCGACCTTGAAGCTGCTGACTTTCTGGCCCGCCAGGTTCGCGACGAAATCAAACACGCCCGCCTCTATGCTAACCTGCGCAGTCGCCTGCGTAAACAGAACCCAGATGCAGACTTTCTGAAAGTGCCCGGCTTTTTATCTGCCCTGGTACAGCCAATCAGCGGTCGCCTCTGGTATGAACATTGTTTTCTTGATAAAAACATTGGCGAAGACTGGGTACTCTGCCTTATGCTGACCCTGATGAACACCATGCCCGAGAAAAGGCTGGTTAATACGTTAGAGAGTATAGCCGTCGATGAAGTCACCCACATTCAATTTGGCCGCGCCCAGACCCAGAAGGCACTCAATAAGAGCAACTTTTACCGCAACTACCTGATGGGCCTCTATTCACGCAATCGCTGGGCTATGCAGCTTTTTTATGGCATGGTTTTAAAACACTTTCACAGAAAACAGCGTGATGATTTGGCCCGGCTGACCGAACAGTTTTTTACACAGACCATGAGCATGCTCGATCAAAGAACTGAAGAGCTGCTTGGTCGAAAACTGCCCCGGGGGTTCGCTGCATTCGGCCGCGCTGTTTTCAGCCAGGCAATCTTCACTTTGAGATTCTTTTTGACAGGCTGGTTTCGCCGCGCCCCTGCCCTTGAGCGAGTGACAGAATCAGCCTGATCAAAAGCAAAAACAGTTTATTCAGTCGAGAGCGTAGACTTTTCGCGCGGTAGAAAAAAGAATACTGACCAGAAAACCGTAAACACAAAATGAAAAATCATTCCTTCAAGGTCAAACTCTTGATAGTAACGGCCTGCATACCAGATCATCACCATCAGCCAGATTGACAGTCTGAACAGGCGATAATGAACTTTGATCTCTTTCTGCACCAGATATAGATTTAATAAACCGTTTAAAAACGACAGAGTTCCCATAACCACATAAAACCAGGGTGCTTTGGGGTACTTGATATAAACCAGAACACTTACAGTGCCGGTGAAAACCGCGCTGGCAATGGCAATGAGTTTACTGCGGTTGCCCTTCTTTTCGAAGGGCTGCATATCACGGGGTTCAGAGCTCACTGCTCTTCATTCAGGCTGTCAGGGTCGATAAAGATAATGGCCTGCTCAAGGTGATCGGCCAGCAGCACCTTCTGGTGGGTGTTAAGGGTGTTGATCAGCTGCCCACCGAAAGTCTGCAGCACACCAAGGCCAGCATTGACCCCCATACGCACAATATTACGCGAAATCATACCTATGTTCATTTGATCCATCGGGCGGTAGAAATAGTACTCTAGACTGATCTCAGTCATTTTATAGATGGCCTCAATGGCCATCTTACCAGAACGTTTGGCTGCGGGGTCTTCGCGCAAAAGACGGGCTGCTTCTTTGGTCTGCCGCAGAGCGTCTTCAGTGAGAGGGCTGGCAAGAAATGGCTGTTTATTTTCATGCATAGAAACTATCTGCGGTTAAGGCTGGTGGCCGCAGGTAGAATCACGAAATAGCGCAGAGCCAGCCCATAAATCAGCGGAATAATTGCGACTGCAATACCCCGCCATACAGCGGCCCACGAGACAGGCTGGGCCCCATCAAAGTTCAACAGCATACCAAAGAGGCCAATCAGGGTGTATACAAAGCCCGCCCCCACGGCAATTCTGCCATTAAGTTCAATGATATCTTGCAGAAGACGAACGTCGGTTTTCAAATTGGCTTTTGAATAGAACAGCAATTGAAAGGCTTCGAACATGGCCGCCGGGCTGGCCAGATAAATTGAGCCACCAGCACATGAGAGAATGATAACAGCGATTGAACCCAGATCAATGACCTGAGCAAGGGGCAGCCCTGCCATAAATACGCCGAGAGCTACGGTAAAACCTAATATCAATAAACCAGCTAATTTCACAAAGCAGGTTTAGACCAGGGGCTCAAGCGGCAACTACAAAACGATATGGTGAAATGTTTCAGCGGGGCAGATCAGCTTTCAAGGCGGCAAGCTGTTCGTCTGACAGGGGCTGATCATATGAACAGGCCGGATGAGTAGTCACGAGCTTTACATCTTCACTGCTATTGAACCGCTCAGCTGCTTCTTCAGAAAACTCGAAGGTTACATACTGCACAGAAGAAAGCTTCTGAGTTTCAATCTGTTTCTGATCAAATTCAGCGCCGACTTCGACCTCATCATCAATAACAAATTTGACATGCTCTTGCAGACCAACCAGCTCATTCAGTTTTACCCGGCGAACATCAGGGTCAGCAAATTCAATCAGCAGAGTTGCCTTCAGCTCATTTTTGCCGGGCACCAGCTGGTTGTAGGTTTTGATTTCATGTTCAATGGCCTGCTCATCGCTAATGGCCTCGGCGCGCATCATCTCTTGCACCTGATAAACCATGGTCTGGCGGTTTTCGAAAAGAAATGTCAGGTAGTTGCCCACATGTATACGGCGGTTTTCTTTAACGGCGATAATCTCAGCGCGCTTCTGGTCACGCACCTTTTTATATTCTTCATTCGAGATGGTTTAAACTAGAACCAAAGGATTTTGATTATACTATACTTAAGGGAGTTCTTACCGAAGTTA
>CAZHLC010000282.1:0-5928 GCA_964532545.1 uncultured Leptospiraceae bacterium
ATGTATTTGTCAACTTCGTTGTTGCTGGGTTCATCAGATTTGCTTTCAACGGGGCCAACGCCCACCCGAATACGAACAAATTTATTTGATTTAAGGCCTACGGCAATCGATTCAACGCCGACGTGCCTGATTTCAAGCTCACCGCGTGAAACCTGAACCTCGCCATAGTCGAGAGAATAATCGTCATGAATTACAATAATATTGTCAACCGGAACGCGTAAGAAAGAAGCAATATACAGTACTGCCTCGCCGCTGAGATCCATAAAGGTTTGCGGCTTCAGCAGTACAATTTCATGACCTTCAAAGTCACCCATACCAAGCAGTGACTTTTTCTTTTTTGTTTTGATCAGAATATTGGTATTGTTAGCCAGTACATCAACAACCTTGAAGCCGATGTTACGGCGATTGTTCATATAACGATCGCCAGGGTTACCAAGACCAATAATCAATTTCATAATTTGTCTTATTCTTCTTCTGATGAAGCGTCTTCAGCAGCTTCTTCACCTTCTTCGCCTTCACCTTCTTCAGTGGCAGCGCTGTCAGCTTCAAGCTTGGCCGAAGTGCTCACCTGGCAGACAATGGGGTTACCGGCCACCATGACTGTGGTCTCTTCAGGTAGCTTGATGTCTTCAACGTGAATTGAGTCGCCAATAGACAGCTCGCTGATGTCGATGTGCAGGGCAGGTACCAGAAAACGGGGGTAGGTTTCAATTTCAACATCGTGTAGAAATACTTCAAGCACCCCACCTTCTTTTACACCCAGGGGTTTGCCTTCAAGCTGCAGCGGAATCGAAGTTTTGATTTTCTCACCGGCTGTAATGCGGTAGAAGTCAATGTGAAGAATCTCTTCAGAAACCGGATGCACCTGATAGTCTTTAATAAAAGCAGTGTCTGTATCTGAACCAACGTTGATATCAATCAGTGTCGATTCTGTTACACCCTGGGCAAAGATTTTGTTTATATCAGACCGATCAACAGTCAGTTGGTCTGTGTTGCCATGGTTATAAATTACTGCAGGTATCTGACCCGAACGTCTGATCTTTGCAGGTTTCTCTTTACCCTCTCTTTTCTGGGCCTTTAAAGTTAACTTTTCCATTTTTTGCGTTCCTCTTTTTTTAAAAAATATTATAAGAACAGTGAACTCACTGAACGTTCTTCATGTATTCTATTGATTGCCTCGCCCATCAGTGGCGCAACAGAGAGTAATCTCATCTTGCTCAGGCGTTTGGCCTGCTCAATCACCAGAGTATTGGTTACAATCAATTCATCAATGGGTGATTCTTTGATTCGGTCGATGGCCGGCCCAGAAAGTACACCGTGAGTAGCCGCCGCCAGCACACTGCTGGCCCCCTGTTTTTTCAGGGCTTCGGCGGCTTTACAGATTGTGCCTGCTGTATCAATCATATCATCGATAAGAATACAATTGCGGCCCTGAACATTACCGATGATGTTCATAACATCTGATTCATTGGCTTTTTCTCGGCGTTTATCAATGATGGCCAGATCACCAGCCAGCTGCTTGGCAAAAAAACGGGCACGCTCAGCACCACCTGAGTCAGGTGAAACGATGGTGAGGTCTGAAAGAGCCTTTTCTGCCAGATATTTTACAAAAATGGGTGCTGCAAACAGATGATCAACAGGTATCTCAAAGAAACCCTGAATCTGATCTGCATGCAGGTCAACGCTGAGCATACGTTTTGAGCCTACGGCTTCAATCATGGTGGCAATCACCTTGGCCGAGATCGGTACCCTTGGCTCGACCTTACGGTCTTGGCGGCCATAACCATAATATGGTATAACTGTAGTAATGCGCCTTGCAGAGGCCCGGCGTAAAGCATCAAGAATCAACATCAGCTCGATGATGTTGTCATTGGCAGGGGCCCCGGTGCTTTGAATTACAAATACATCGGCCCCGCGAACATTCTCTTCTATTTTAACAGAAATCTCGCCATCAGAGAAACGTTGTAGAGCAATCTTACCCAGATCCATTCCGATAGATTGGGCAATCTCTTTAGCAAGGGGCTGGTTTGAATTACCAGCGAATATTTTCAGTTCAGCTTCTTTCATTGTTGCAGGTTGCCCATCTGTTCAAGTTGTTCTTTAGAGTTAATACCTCTAAACTGGTCTGCGTTGGCGCTGAGGTAGGCTTTTACTGACTTACCATCTTCGCGCAACACATGAATCGTATCTGTAATATAGTACTCCCCCTGGGCATTTTTATTATCGATTTTCGACAGTGCCTGCCACAGGTTTCTTGATTTAAATATAAAAATTCCGCTGTTTACTTCGTCTATTTTGCGAATCTCTTCGTTGGCATCTTTTTCTTCGCGAATCTCAAGAATATTTTCTTCGGTATCTCGTACGATGCGCCCGTAGCCAGTGGGGTCATCTAATTTCATCGAAATAACCGTAGCAACTGCCTGGCCCTGCTCAAGGTCAACCATGGCTTTCTGCAGCGTTGAGGGCTCAACAAAGGGTACATCACCCAGCAGAATAGTCACCATGCTGTCATCTTGCGGAACAAGGCCATCGGCCATCATTACCGCATGCCCGGTGCCATGCTGCTCTTCTTGAATTGCGAACTGAATTTTCAAATAGGGTCTAGACATGGCCCATTCTTTGACCCGGGCTTCGACCATCTCGCGCTTATAGCCCACAACTACCACAAGCTGGTTAATACCAGCGCGTTCGGCTCTTTCAAGCACATGTAGAATAAGGGGTTTGCCATTAAGTTCGCTGAGAACTTTCGGAAGCTCAGATTTCATTCTGGTTCCCTTTCCGGCGGCGAGTACTATGGCAAAATTAGACATCTTTAATAACCTTCTATGCCTGTGCATAGAGATTGTTTGTTTCTTTTATTACATATATAAAAACAATGGCTGGGCTGGCAGGATTCGAACCTGCGAATGCCAGGATCAAAACCTGGTGCCTTACCACTTGGCGACAGCCCAATGACCTACCTATTCAACTCTCAAAGGCTAGCCAATGCACATTGGCGTATTTGCGGGTCAGTTGTTCGCAAAGGTTATGCACTGAATCGGCCATGCCAGAAACGGCAGGCTGATCGACAAAGAGCGCGAAAAAAGCAGAGCCTGAGCCTGAAAGCGAGTAAAATACCTGCTTTTCTCGAGCTATTTCTGCCAGTTTCTCGGCCAGGGTAGTCATCATTTCTGAGAGCCCCTGGTATTTGTCTGCGAAACCTTCTTTTATGGCTGGTAGAAAATCATTTTCTACCAGTTTTAACCTGTTTTCAAGGTGTGAGGCTTTTGCCTCACCTCTACCCTCGGCCCAAAGCGAGTTCAATAAATCTTCACATGCCGTAAGACATGCAGCTTGGATAAATCGGGTATTTTTATCACCTTGTAAAGTTTTTTTAGAAGTCGAGGCGGGCAGGCCAATCAGGCGGTACATCTCACCTGTGGCAAAGCCATAGGGGGGTATACCGATGATACCCCGCAGTCTGGGCACCTCGGCGAATTTGTGAATTTCACCAATGCCGCTGATAATGGCCGCCTTATTAAAAAGAAAAAAGGGAATATCAGCGCCCAGATTCTGGGCCGGCCCCTGCAGCTGCTCGAGCAGCTCATGGGCAGAATCGGTCTGATTGCAGACAAAACGAAAAATTGCGCCGGCGTCTGAACTTCCCCCGCCGAGGCCGGCTGGTGAGGGAATGTGTTTATCTATATGCACCTTAAGGCCCCAATGGGAAGGCAGGTGTTTGGCCAGCAGGGGCTCGCCTTTGAGCACCTCAAAGGCCTTATACATGAGATTCTGTTTTGGGTTGTCAAAGGCCGCAGCCAGAGATTTGTTATCTAAGTGGTTCTGCCAGCTGAGCTCGAATTCGCCTGTGGTGGTCATTTCAAGCTGTAGCCGGTCAGCCAGGCTTACCGGTATAAACAGGCTTACAATATGATGATAACCATCGGTATAACGAAAGGGAATTTTTAAACCCAGATTGATTTTTGCTGGGGCCAGTTCAAGCATCTTGAGACAGTTCGTTGGCCACTTTAATCAGGCGGTAGAGCCCCAGGCCAAAGCCAAGACTGATACCCAGCAGAAGAAACAGTGGTTTGGTCTGCCAGAGTTTATCAAGCTGAAGACCGGCCCACAGGCCAAGGCCGAAAAGAGCCACAAATTCAAGGCCTATGTGAGTGTAACGCAGCCAGCTTTTGGCTTTCTTTTCTTCAGGCGTATCGAGTTTCTGCTGTTCTTTTTTAAGCTCTTCAATGCGCCGCTGGTAATCTTCTTTTTCTTCAGGCGTTAGCACGGCTATGTCAGTTAGTCTTTTTGTACCCCGAGGTGGTGATTTCAAATTTGGTATCTTCGCGCTGGGTCACAATGCTACCCTGGCTTATCTTAAGAATTTTTTCTTCTTCTACAACCGAACCCACAACAACATCGTAGCTTTTGCCATTGGCGTGGGCTACCAGCGCATAGGGCTTTTCTTGATCCCAGATAATGCCTAACAGGCGCAGCTGGGTCTGCACCGGCGCCTTTGCCTGGTTCGACTCTGGTTTTTCTTCGCGCCTGGTCAGCTTCAGCAGCTCATAGCCACCAAAGGGGTCGTTGTTCGGTGCAGCGTACTTTGGCACACCCTGCTTGAGCTCAATGGCCTTCTGTGACATGGCTTCAAGAGTAGCCAGTGAATAGGTTTTTCTGGGTTTAAGGTCAAGGTTGTCTGCGGCTACCCGGTTGCTCTCGCCAGGCAGAACCTCTAATACAACATAGAGCACCACTACCAGCCCGAGGGCTGAGAGCAGAATGGTCATTCTTTTTTTTTCGTCTTGCATTAGATCTGGCCGAGACGCAAGAGAAAGGTTTCGACCACCGGGGGCAAGTCTTTTCGAATTTTCTTAACTTCAACACGCATAGCCAGGGGTACCTCTCTCTGGCCCCCATCATAGAGCAGGGTGAAGTTCAGCTCATTCTCTTTTCTAATCTGCCACGTCTTTTCAAGTGAGGTGAAGGCGGCCCTTTTTTTCAGACTGTCTTCTATATAGTCGAGATAGCTCCACCTGAACCATTGCTCAGTCAGTGCCAGCTGGTTTTTTCTTTTGTTGTAGAGAAGTCTGACCTCTTTGCCCTCTAATTTATTATCTTTGTTTCTTACCCGCCCCACAAGATAGGTAAGCAGGTAACCCCGAGCGTTCTTGCGTAGGTTTACAGCGTTAGTATGCCTGAGGTCATTGCGCAGAAATGACAGAAAGTCGCCAGTGGGTGTTTTCTTCTCATTCTCTTGTATAACTGTCTGAAAAAAAGTGCCGAACTGGTATACGAAGGCAAACAGGCTGGCAAAAAGAATGCCCGCAATAAACAGCGAGACCAGCAGTTCAATAAGTGAAAAGCCCTGTTTGCGTCGATAGCCCTGCAGGTTGGTCATTAGTTATTCATTCAGCTGCTTCATACGCAGAAAAAGATAGAGGGCAATGCCGGTAGCCACCCCGGGCACTATGCCCAGCAATATGGCTACCCAGCCATGTTTGACTTTTTTGCGCTCGTAAACCACCCATACCAGTAAGAGTACCCAGCAGGCAATGGTATCAACAGCATAACCCGTAGAGTAGGGGTTCACAAAGCCTGCAAGAGCAGCCCCGGGCAGGTCAGGGTTTGCAAAAAACGGCGGCCCCATGGTCACAAAGAAAAAGACGGCAAAGCCCAGCCCCAGCAGAGCCAGCAGCCCGGCATAAATACTTTTATTCATTTGTGAAAAATAGCAGCCTGTTTGATTCTGTACATAAGTTTTTACTCATGCTTCGGGCGAAGGGCGGCTGTCTGAATCAGATGTTCTTTTTCAGGCGCTTCACTTCTTCGCTGCGCTCGCGAATCAGTTGATTCATATAGAAGCTTAACAGCGGGGTCTGTGAAATGATTTTATGAATATCATCGCGCCTGATCTCAAGAATGGTAGACTTGTCGACCGCCTTGACC
>CAZHLC010000283.1:0-5926 GCA_964532545.1 uncultured Leptospiraceae bacterium
TACTTCTTCCTGAGTTTTTTTAATGCCCCGCAGCCTGTGCAGGTGCTCGACCAGTTGCTCAAAAGTGTAATCAGCGAGATCAATCTTTCGTAATTCTTGCATGAGGGCATTGTGTTTTTGCGGGCCAATGCCAGCGATATCGGTAATGGTCGATTTCAGGTTGCGTTTCATACGCAGGTTGCGGTGGTATGCCACCGCAAAGCGATGGGCTTCATCACGGGCCAGCCGCAGGGCCAGCATTCCCGGTGAGTGGCTGTCGAGGTCGAGTATCTGGCCATCTTCAAGGTAGAGCTCTTCTTCTTTTTTTGCCAGGCCCACCATGGGCACCCTCAGCTTTGTTTTACCGCGGGCTTCAAGGGCCGCATTAAGTTGGGTAATGCCACCATCTACCACGATCAACTGGGGAACTTCAGCTGGTTTGTCAGAAAGATAGCGCAGGCGCCGACTGATGACCTCGGCCATCATCAGGGGGTCATTGGGCTCATCAGGGGCGCGCATGCGGTACTTGCGGTAGCCGCTTTTATGGGGCAGCCCGTCTTTCAGCAATACCCCAGAAGCTACCGCCTCTTTGCCCTGAATATTTGAAATGTCATAGCACTCAATACGTTTGGGCAGTTCATTGAGATGCAGCATTTTCTGAATCTGGCGTAGAGCCAGGCGGCTGTTGCGCAGTTTTTCAGAAAGTACACGTTCGCGCAGCGACAGATGGGCATTGGTATGGGCCATCTTGACCAGGCTCTTGCGCTGCTCACTGAGGCCACGTTTTTTCAGGGTATTGGTAATGATCTGCAGTTTGAAGCCGGCTTTTTCAGACAGCAGCCCCTGCCAAAGGGTGGCATCGTTTATACCGTGTGATAGATAAATCTGCCTCGGTAGGTCTTGTAGATTCAGGTAATAATCGCGCAGAAAACCTTCTAGAAACAGAGCCTCGGCCCGCTCAGTGCTTTTGAGTATCTGGGTTTCAGAGATTGAAAAAGTCTGTTTGCTGATGAGGTTGCCACCGCGAATCTTCAGCAATACGGCCTGGCCAAAGAAATCAATATTGCCATAGAACTTCATGTCTTCGGCCGAAATTTCTAGGTTTTTCTGCATCTCATCGCGACTGACTGCATAGACCGTTACAATATCAAAGTTGCTTTCAGGGTTTTCGCCGTGCACTTGCTGGTTATTCTGGGTAACATTATCGAGGTCTTGAATGATGTTACGAATGCGGGCGGCCTGTTCAAACTGCATTTCATCTGAATATTTTTTCATCTTAGCCACAAGGTTGGCCCGAACTGCAGCACTGTCGCCCTGTAGAAAGGCCGCAACCTGATCAATCATGGTGCGGTACTCATCTTCTGCTACCTTGCCAGTGCAGGGGGCCCAGCAATTGCCAATGTGGTAATTAAGGCAGGGTTTTACAGCCCGCTTGAGAGGCAATTTCAGAGGGCGCTTACGAATAGGAAAAACCTTACGTATTAAAAACATGGTGTTGCGGGCGGCACTGGTATCTGAAAAGGGCCCAAAATAACGGTGTTTGCGGTTATGTTTGCGCCGGCTGATCACAAGTCGGGGAAAGGGCTCGCCGGTTGTGAGGCAGAGATAAGGGTAGCGTTTATCGTCTTTTAAGCGAACGTTAAAAACAGGGTTATGCTTCTTGATAAGATTGTTTTCAAGCAGTAGAGCTTCAACCTCGCTATCTGTTACCAGCCAGTCAAAATCAATAACCCGCATCATTAAGAAGCGGGTTTTATAGTCTTTAGAGGTAAGATACTGCCTGATGCGGTTGCGCAGGTTGCGGGCCTTACCCACATAGAGCACTTCTTTTTCTGGGCCCAGCCAGAGGTAGCAGCCACTTTTTGTGGGCACATGCGAGAGCTTGTCTTTGATCTGCTCATCACCTGCGGTTAACATCGTTCAAATATATTAAAAAACCTTTTCGAGGCAACTATTAGCCAGCACCCAACCTAACCAATAAAGCATACCCATGAGTTTTATAGTTTTTGAAGGTATTGATGGCAGTGGCAAGTCAAGCGCAATAAAGGCTGTTTCAGAGGTTCTGTCTGATGCAGTAATTTTTTCTGAACCAACCCGTAAGGGGCCCTATGGTATAGAGATCAGGCGCATTTTGCAGAGTGCTGAAGCCAAAAATGAGCAGCTTGATAAGACCTTTCTCGAGCTTTTTCGCAAAGACCGGTTGTGGGATCTTCAAACAAACATTCTGCCAGCTCTCAAGCAGAAAAAGACGGTGTTGCTCGACCGCTACTATTTTTCAACGGCTGCATATCAGGCTGATTCAACGGCCCGCTCGCTGGCCATTGTAGACTCGTACCTGCAAGACGAAGAAATTCTACCCCCTGACCTGGTTTTCTATTTTGATATAACTGTTGAGGTGGCCATGCAGCGCATTGGCAACCGGGCCGGGCAGAAAGAAGTTTTTGACGAGCATGAACGTCTGGCGGCCATTCGCGACCATTACCTGGCTGTCTTTCAAGAAAGAGAATACAGTTTCAGGGTAGAAGTGATTGATGCTGCGAAAGAACCACAGCAGGTGGTCAATGCCATTCTGGCAAAACTGCAGGCAGCAAAGTGAAGATTCTTATTATCAGATTCAGCTCTCTGGGTGATATTATACTCACAACCCCGGTAATTCGTCTGCTGCGTCAGAAGTATCCCCGAGCTGAGATCTGCTACGTCACCAAGAAACAGTTTGCTGATGTTATTGTTTCGAATAAAGAAGTAAATAAAACTTATCTGCTTGAACAGCAGACCATTAAAGAGCTGGCCGCAGAAATGAATACCACCTTTGATCTGGTGGTTGACCTGCATCGCAGTCTGCGTTCAAAGCTGCTCTTGCGTGAACTTGATTTTAAACGGCGGGTCAAGGTACGTAAACCCTATTTCAAACGCTGGGCTCTGGTCTTTTTCAAAATAAACTTTTTTAAAGAAATACTGCCGGTACCCATGCAGTATATGAAAACTCTCAAGCCCCTTGGTATCGAAGCAACCATGCAGCGGCCAGCTATTTACCCCGATGAACCGGGGCCCCAGAAGCTGGGTGGCTGGCAGAGCGATCAACCTACTATTGCCATTGCCCCGGGCGCCAAGTGGTTTACCAAGCGCTGGCCAATCGATCATTTTATTGCTCTGATTGAGAAGTTGCGTACAGGTTACAGCCAATATCAGATTGTAGTGCTGGGTGGCCCTGATGAGAAACCTCTGTCTCTTGAAATAGAAAAGTTTCTAGATGGCGGGGTCTTCGATTTTATCGGCAAGCTCACCATACTTGAAACAGCCTTTGTGATTTCAAAGGCAGATGTTTTAATCTCGAACGACAGTGCCCTGATACACATCGCCTCAGCTTTTGAAACCTATATCATTGCACTCTTTCTCAGCACTACCATTGAATTCGGCTTTGGCCCCTACCCAGACACCTCAGTTGTGCTGTCGCAGCAGCTACCCTGCAAACCCTGCGACCACAAAGGGCGCAGTCGCTGCCCCAAAGGGCACTTTCAGTGTGCCTATGCAATTACCCCTGATAAAGTTCTGGCTGCCTTAAAAGCTCACCTGGCAAGCCCTGCCTGAGTCAAACGCAGCAGGCTCTGGTAAGCGGCCCGCTCTTTCTGGGGCAGGCCTGCAGGTGAGATTCTCTGCAGATACTGTTGCGATAAATGATACATGCTTACATGGTAGGCCTGCAGCGCCCAGCTCAGGGTTGTATTATCTGGCCGGCTCTTGAATTTCTGGTATTGTTCTTGTAGCCCGTTGATTTGAGTAAACAAATCATAGCCGGGTAGCCTGCGTTGGTCAAAATTTTTCTGGGTTAACAGCATGCCGTCAGCAGCAAAGAACAGTAAGCGAACTTCTCTGGTGTTTTTCAGCGGATAGTTTTTAAACTCAGAAGCAAAGCTCTTACGACTGACATATTTCACTCTGAAGCGCTGGTAAAACTGCTTCTGCCAGTCGGCATTATGTTTCTGGGCCAGGGCTTTGATAAAATAATGGTAATCAACTTCACGCTCATAGACACCCAGCACGGCCATGCGGGGTTTCTTCTCTGTAACGTAGAGAACCCATTTTTGCAGGGGTGAGAGGGGCGCCGCCAGTACCAGCAGGGGCAGTAAGACAAGGGCAGTAGGGGCTAACAGCAAAGGTTTGGGTCGAAATATTAAGAACACAAAATGATGGCCAGTTCAGAGTAGGTTATTATTTTAACCACCATGAGTACGCAGCTCATTCTGGCAATTGGTATCACTGGCGTGCTGGCCATAGGTGTTCGCTATCAGAAAGAACATCTATATAAGTTTTTTAAACCTCTGCCCATTCTCATTCTAATCGGGGTTTGTATCTCTGTTATGCTGGCGGCCGAATCAGTTTCAACCATATTCTTACTGATTTTCATTGGGCTGCTGCTGGGCCTGGGCGGTGATCTCTTTTTACTGAAAGAGAAGCTGTTTATTGCAGGCCTTGCCAGCTTTCTGGCCGGTCATATTGCCTATGCAGTTGCGTTTTATATGCTGCAATCATATATTCCCACGGCCATGCTGGTAGCCCTGTTTTTTCTGGCCTATGCCGGCTGCTTTATTCTGACTATGAAGCTGAGGCAGAAGGGCAAACAGAAGTACGTTTTACCTGTCTGCCTCTATGTAATCTTTATTGTGATCATGCTTATTACAGCACTCAATGCCGATTTTTACCTGGCTTTTCGTTCGCCCCTGCTTTTTCTGGGGGCACTGGTCTTCTGCGTTTCAGATTTGGCCCTGGCGATTAACAAATTTATTTCGCCTTTTAAGGCCGTACATCTTATAGTTTTATCAACCTATTACTCTGCCCAGACACTCATAATATACGGGGCCATTAGTTATGGATTATAGCCTTATTAGTTTTCTGCAGACCCGGCCAGTCATTGCCCTGGTTGGGGCCACCAATGATCGGCGCAAATACGGTAATGTGATTCTCAAAGACCTGCTGCGCAAGGGCTATGAGGTCATTCCTGTTAATCAAAAGGCCACTACGGTTGAGGGCATCGAGGCCTTTCACACCTTAGAGCAGGCCCAGAAACGGCGCAGCGATATCGGTCTGGTGGTCTTTGTGATTCCCCCTAAAATGGCTCTCGAAACCCTGAAACAGGCCCGCGAACTGGGTTTTTTCAAGGTCTGGTTTCAGCCAGGGGCCGCAGATAAGAATGTCATAGAATACGTCGAAAAAGAGAAGATGAGCTATTTAGTTGATCAATGTGTTATGGTTGAGACCGCCTGATCGTCTCAAAAAATTGTTGACCAAATTCAGGGCGAATGCGAAAAGCTGATATAAACTTATCATAACAGAGAATTCTTATGAGTACAGTGCCGATTACCAAGATTCAGGTTTACGCCCGCAGTGACGGAAAAAACACCCTGGGCTATGCCCATATTACCCTGGGTGATACATACGTGGTCAAAAACCTGCGCATTGTGAAAGGCAAAAAGGGTGTCTTTGTGGGCATGCCCTCAAACCGAACCCGCCGCGGCGATTATATCGACGTGTTTTTTCCTATAACGCAAGAGGCCCGCATCTATTTGACCCGTAAGATCATTGAGGCTTTCAGCAAAGAGTTTCCTGATTTGATGCAGGGGCTGTCGATTTACGGCATTGACCCTGCTGATTACGAAGAAGAATAAATCTATTTCTGCCAGGTTGGCTCAGTAACCTTCAAGCGATGGTTTACAAAACGACCCAGCACAAACAGAAAATCAGATAATCTGTTCAGATACTTCAACAGTTCTGGTCTGATCTTTACCTCACCTGATAGAATACTCACCTGCCGCTCGGCCCGGCGACAGACACAGCGGGCTACCTGCCACTGGGCGGCTGCAATTGCCCCGCCAGGCAGAATAAATGTTTTTAACGGGCTGAGCTCTTCTTCAAACTTATCGATATGTTTTTCAAGAAAGGTAATGTCATC
>CAZHLC010000284.1:0-5926 GCA_964532545.1 uncultured Leptospiraceae bacterium
ATAGCCGTGGTGCAAGACGACGGCTACCACTCGGTGCGCAACACCGGTGACGAGCCATTAATTGTCTTTGTGGTAACTACAAACAAGCCGGGTTAACTATAAACCTGCTTAAATGTTCAGAAAATTGTACCTACGACCTCTTACTTTTTCGGTTTCAAGACCCGCTAGTTCTCAGAAAGCTTCTGCAGGGCCAGCCGCTGGGCCTGCTTCAAACGCGACCGCATGCGGGTTAACGAGATCTTATCATAAATAGCATCTTGCGGGTATTGCAGCATTCTTTTATATTGTTCAACCGCAATGGGGTACATCTGGGCAAAGAAGGCCGACTCGGCATAGTAGTAATGCACCTCTTTTGAATAGGGCCGGGTAAGATCCATCGAGCGAAACCAGATGGTGGCATCATAGTAGTCGCGATAGTGATAGGCCACCTTGCCCATACCAAGCAGGGCATTGTTAAAACCATCATCTTGTCGCAGGCAGTACTTATATACTGTTTTGGCCTCGGTTAACCTTTTTCGCGCGATTAAAATATCCCCCAGAGCCACCAACGATGAAAGGTCATAGGGATTTTTTAAATAAGCAAGGCGATAGTGATGAATGGCCGAGTTATGATCGCCCTTGAGTTCATAGGCCTTACCCATGAACAAAACGTTCATATGATACTGGGGAACTATATTGCGGGCAATTCTGAATTCGAGCAGAGCCTTATGATGCTCTTTGTAATACAAATAGATCTTACCCAGATTAAAGCGCATGGCAAAGAAGCGCGGCGACTTTGGCCGCAGCTGCTCAAGACGGGTGCGGGCCTCATTCATGCGGCCGCTCAAAATCAGCACTACCGCCTCATTGTTCACCAGGGTGGCTTGATCTTTACCATCGCCCATAAGCCAGCCCTGCTCTACCCGAATCTTGGCTTTGGCCTCGGTGAAGCCCTGCTCGATATCGACATTGTCGGGCTTCATGGCTTCGAGATACTCGGGGGTAATCACGGGGCTGCGCGGCGGAATCTCTGCCATTATCATGCTACCAGCAAGTAGCAGAGAAAAAACGGTGAAAATGCGCAGGGCCATGGTATTATTATCGACCAGCCCGGGCTTTGAGCTGGTTATTCTTGACACCTTAAAGATGCTTCTGTATTAGCTTAGTGTCAAATGAAATTTCAGAAAGACGATATTTTCACTGGCTTATTCGTATTGGTGGGCACCCTGCTGACTCTTGGGGTGCTGTTAACCATTCTGGGCTATAATATATTTGAAAGCAAAACAGAATATGTACTGCGTATGCGCGAAATTGCCGGGGTGCAGAAAGGCACCCTGATCAAACTGAAAGACTATACCGTGGGCCAGGTTGAAGAGGTTGAACCTATTTATGGGGCCAGCATTTTCTTCAAAGCCCGGGTTGCCATTGACAGCGATCTGCTGCTTTATCGAGGCACCCGAATCAATATTACCAAGGCCAATATCATTGGCGACACCGTGCTGGTTCTCTACCCCAGCCCCGAAAAAAAACACCTGCTGCGCAGTGGTGACACTCTGTTTGCCACTAATATTGTAAACCTTGACCAGATGATCAGTGAGATTCAGGGCCTGGTAAAAAACATCAGCCAGATGGTGGGTGAGTTCAGCAAAATTGCCGGCTCAAGCAAGGGCAGCGTATCGCGCCTGCTGAACGAGCTCAACCTTACAGTGGCCAGGGCCAACCGGGTTCTGGCTGGCAGCGAAAGCAATATTATCGATACGGTAAAAAATATCGCCAAGACCTCGGCGACCTTAGAGCGCTTTTCGCGCGACATGGCCGCCAACCCATGGAAGCTTCTTAATAAAGGCAGACCAGGTACTTCAAGCAGCTCAAGTGCCCTGCCCTGATTTCAGTGGTTTAAGATAGCGGCCAAACAGCCAGCCTACCCGGCCCTCTTCGGTAAAAACAAAATGCCAATTATCTTTTTTGCCGGCTAAGACCATGCTGGGGCCGGTGCGGCGTGAGAATACCTTGACATTCTTACCAAGGCGGGCCTCAACCAGGTCGTCAAGACTGGGGTTTTCGCGCAGCTGCAACTGGTCACCACTGGTAAGCAGAATATAACTCTGAAACTGCTTAGTGCTGAATAACCTGGCCATACACTGCTCAGAAGGTTTGTACCAGATGACACTGCCATCAATGGCCTGCTCAACCAGGCCTGGCTGATTAATACCTTCAGGAAAATCTGCATCAAGCTGGCAGAGTAACTCTGGCAGATTCTTGCTCTCGGCAAACAGCTCGAGTTTACGCAGATAACTTTCACGCAGAAAGATTCTGGCGCCGTCTTCTTTGCGCAGCATAGCCAGATAATCGGGGGTATCATCTTTTAATTGAATATCGCCTACCCCGAACTGTACAATCGAACCATACATTAACAACTTGGTTCTCGAAGCCTTTTCTTTTTCAAGGTATACGTTCATCCACGTATTGGCTTTCTTCCATTCTTTGTTTGAAATAAGTTCTTCGATTTCTTTAAGGGGGCTCTGCTTAAGTCTGACAAAAATCAGCCAGACGGCGAACAGAAAAAATATTACAGGAAACAGCAGCGAGAAAAAGCGGGTCAGCCTTTTAAAGATTGATGGCTTACGTGAACTGTTGCCCGCCCAGGCAGAGTATGGGGGCATGGCCCTGGGCGGCCCTAGGCCTTGTCGGCTTTTTCTTCAGCGGCCCCGTCGGCCGACTCTTCTTTGTTGCCAAACTGGGCCAGCTTCTTAGCCATCTCTTCAATCTGTTTGGTAAGAGTCTCAACAGTCTGTGATCGCTCGAGGGGTTCAATAGTTGTAAGAAAAGAACGTTGAATCTTCTGGGCTACATCATCCATGGTGGTGGTAATTGATTCCCAAAATTTATCAGCCTCTTGCTGGCCCTTGCGCGCCAGGCCCAGAAACAGGTCTTTATGCTCATCGGTGGCTGAGTCTTCAAGTTTTACCAGAGCCTTGAGAACACCTTCGCGCTCTTCAGTGGGCAGCTGGGCCATGCCAATGCCCGAGAACACCAGCTTTTTTACCATGTTAAGAAAGCCTTCACCACTTTCTCTGATCAGGGCCGTTAAAATAAAATTAATCAGCGGCTCATTTTTACCCGAGTCGTTAATTTTCAGAAAGGTCTGGCCCAGCACCTTGCTGGTGATATCTTCTTGTGTGATATTATCAATGACTTTGATTTCTTCACCCTGACGAACAAAGTTAGCTACTTCTTCGAGAGTTATGGTTCTCGAGGTATCTGAATCATAGAGACGTCGATTAGCGTAGCGTTTTATTATTTTCATTTCTGCCTTCTTTATTCGTTAGTATGGTGAAGCCACCAGGCTAGTGCAATGCACAACTTTATTTAAGGCCTTGAGATTGTCAACCAATTCTAAATTTCAACGTTCAGGTATATTACATAAGAAAGACTTGTCGGCCTGTTTAAAATTCGTTTTTTGGCACCGCAGGAAAACACATGTTGCATAAAGTCTTAATTATCGATGATAACCACAGCTTCATAGATTCGCTTTCAGTAATCTTGAAAGAGTATTCTTTTCAGTATGATTCAGCGTTTCGCTTTCAAGAAGCTGCTGCCAAAATTGAAAAGAATGGCAATCTGCTCAACCGTGCGGTTGTGCAGCAGCTTTTTGATTTTGATGAAAGCCTCAAAGTGTGGGAGGCCCAGCTCGAAAAAAATGCCAAGCGAGAAGGTGAAGGCGGGGCCGTTGAAGCCTTTGGTGAGCCGCCTGAGGTTCCCACAGTTAACGGCAATTTTCTTAATGAGCAGGGCTACAGCCTGGTGATCGTTGAACAAGATACCGAAACCAGCCTCAAGGGTATTGAGTTTATCAAAAGCCTCTGCCGCAACAGTGACAGCTGGCATGAAAGCGACTTTCTGATTCTTACCAGCAGAGCCGACCTGTACGAGGCCGAAGCCAAGGCCAATGGCATCGCCATGCTTGAAAAACCCATCAAGGCTTCGGCACTGCGTCAGCTTACCGAGCAGCGTATTAAGAATCTTGAGACCACCATCGAACGCAGCCAGTTCTTGTTTGACAATCTTGATAACCAGCGTGAGAATCTGAAAAACACTATTCTTGCCCAGGCAAATACCCGGGCCGCGGCCGCTGAAGAGCCCGAAGAAAAGCCAGAAAAGTCAAGTGGCCGCAAAAATCTGTTTTCAAAGCTGAAGGGTAAGAAGTCTGAAGATTCAGAAAAGCCACCGGCCAAACCCCGTAAGAGCACCAAGACCAGGGCTGCCTCGGCTAAAAAAGCCAAGAAAAAGGCCCCGGCAAAAAAAGCTGCCGCCAAAAAACCTGCTGCAAAGAAAGCCGTAGCAAAAAAAGCATCGGCCAAGAAGACCGCTGCCAGGAAAACCACTGCGAAGAAGAAGACGGTTAAAAAAACAAAGACGCCTGCTAAGGCCCGCAAGGTAGCCAAAAAAAAGGTTACCAAGAAAAAAACCGTTAAGAAAAAAGTCACCCGGCGCAAATAGAGTTTTTTAAGATGACAACGAAAGTTGTTATCTTGAAGCTGCATTGTGGCAACTACCAACGTTGATTTTCTAGTAATTGGTTCAGGCGTCTCAGGCCTGGTTTTCGCCAGTCAAGCCAGCAAAAAAGGCAAGGTGTTGATCATCACCAAAGATCAACGCGCCGAATCAGCAACCAAATATGCCCAGGGCGGCATTGCCGCCGCTGTGGGAACAATGGATCTTCCTGAAAATCATTTTCAAGATACCCTGACCGCCGGTGCCGGCCTGTGCGACAATGGCGCAGTTGAGGTGCTGGTCAATGAAGGCGTAGCCAGGGTGCAAGAACTCATCGATGCCGGCATGCAGTTCACCCTTGATGAATCGGGTAAGCTGCATCTGGGCCGCGAAGGCGGCCATGGCCAGCACCGTATTCTACATGCCCATGACTATACAGGGCGAGCCCTCGAAGACTTTCTATTAAACCAGGTGGCTGATATTTCAAACATTGAAATACTTGAACATCATATAGCCATTGATCTTATTACCGAGCATCATTTAACCGATGAAAAAGCCCAGAACTGTTTTGGCGCCTATGTGCTGAACCAGCAGAACGGCGAAATTTTTCCGGTGATTGCCAACTACACCTGCATTGCCGCCAGTGGGGCCGGCCAAATTTACCCCCACACCACCAACCCATCTGTCTGCACCGGCGATGGTATTGCCATGGCCTACCGGGCTGGCTGCGAAATACGCAATCTTGAATTTGTACAGTTTCATCCCACCGCCTTTTATTCAGGCGATGTTAAACCAGGTGAAAAGTCGTTTCTGGTTTCTGAGGCTGTAAGGGGTTATGGGGCCCGTCTTCTCAACAGAGGTAAAGAACACTTTATGGAGAAGCATCACCCTCTGAAAGAGCTGGCCCCACGTGATATCGTGGCCCGCGCCATTGACTTCGAGCTCAAACGCTCAGGCGAAGAATGTGTTTATCTCGATGTGACTGCCCAGCCGGCTGAGCAGACCAAAGAGCACTTTCCCCTGATTTACCAGACTCTGCGAGACCGGTTTAATATCGACCTCACCAAAGAGCCCATACCGGTGGTGCCGGCCGCCCACTACATGTGCGGCGGCATCAAGGTTGATCTGCACAGCCATGCTTCGCTTAAATTTCTCTATGCCGTGGGCGAGGCCTCATCTACCGGGGTTCATGGCGGTAACCGCCTGGCCTCAAACTCACTGCTCGAGGGCCTGGTGTTTTCGCGTCGGGCGGCTGAGCATGCCATTGAATCAATGAATAACAGCGAGCACCAGCAGAAAGCCGAGAAAGCAAAGCTCATACCCAAGTGGGATTTCGGGCGCGCCCAGAATCTTGAAGAGCTGGTACTGGTACGCCATGACCAGATCGCCCTGAAAAAACTGATGTGGGATTACGTAGGCATTGTGCGCTCAACCGAGAGACTGAAACGAGCCC
>CAZHLC010000285.1:0-5898 GCA_964532545.1 uncultured Leptospiraceae bacterium
ACACCGGGCGAAAATTCAATTTTTGATGAACGATCGTCTTATTGAGACCACTCCCGGTAAGCTGATTTTTAATCAAATGCTACCGGTTGATTATGCCTACGTTAACCGCCCGGTAACAGTGAAAACTATCAATGAGCTCATTGAAGACCTGTTTAAAAGCCGGGGCGGGGCAGTAACGGTAAAGTTTCTTGATTCAATCAAGAAACTTGGTTTTGAATATGCTACCAGGTTTGCCCCGACCATTTCACTTGATGATGTAAAAATTCCTGAAAGTAAAACCAAGCTGATTGCTGCGGCCAACAAAGAAGTTGAGCGCGTTGAAAATGAGCATCGTAAAGGTGTCATCACCAACGAAGAGCGCCGTAAAAAAGTAATCGAAATCTGGACGACTACCAACGAAGGTATTACTGAAGACCTGTTCAAGCTTCTGCGCGCTGACCAGGGCGGCTTCAACCCCATCTATGCCATGGCTGAATCTGGGGCGAGGGGTTCTCGCTCGCAGATCAGACAGCTGGCCGGTATGCGCGGTCTGATGGCTAAACCATCTGGTGATATCATTGAACTACCCATTCGGGCCAACTTTAAAGAGGGCCTGGGTATTCTTGAGTTCTTTATCTCGACTCACGGGGCCCGTAAGGGTCTGGCTGATACGGCTCTGAAAACAGCTGATGCTGGTTATCTTACCCGTCGTCTGGTTGATATTTCTCAAGATGTAATCGTTAGAATGGATGATTGCGGCACCGAAAACGGTTACGACATGATTCCTGATAAAGAGGGTGATAAAATTATTGTTCCTCTTAAAACCAAGATCAACGGCCGCATGCTGCAGCAAGATGTGAAAGACCCCAATACCGACGAAGTTGTGTTTACCCGGGGTTCAATGATTTCTGAAGAAATGGCCGAGCAGATTGAGGCCATGGGCTATGACCGTATTAAAATTCGTTCATTGCTGACCTGTGAAGCTGATACCGGGGTCTGTGCCGCCTGCTATGGTATGGATCTCTCAACTCTTGACATGGTTGAGAAGGGTGAGTCAGTGGGTATTATCGCTGCGCAGTCAATTGGCCAGCCAGGTACTCAGCTGACCATGCGTACCTTTCATATTGGCGGTACTGCAACTACCTCATCGGTGGTCAGTAACATTCAGGCCCCCTACGATGCCATCGTGCAGAAAGTCAATGGCCGAACAGTTCTTAACAAAGAGAAGAAAACCATTCTGACCCGCCGTGGCAGTGTATTGCTGAATCAGGTGTTGGTGCGTTATGCCAAAAAAGACCTGGTTGATTATGCACTGAGTGATGGCGCCACGGTAATTCGCGGCGAGGTAATCGGTAAAGAGAAGAGCAGCAAAAATGCTGTTTACTCACCTGCACCGGGCGTTATTCAAGAAACAGAGAAAGAAGTTATTGTTCTTGGGGGCGATTATTCGGTGCCGCTCAAATCTGGTGCAACTCTGTTTGTCAAAGAAGGCGATGAAATCAAAACCGGTGATATCATCACTGAATTTGACCCCTACAACAGTGTACTGGTAGCCGGTGGCGGCGGTCGCGTTGAGTACGTTGAAATCGACGAAGGTAAGAACCTCAAGATTGAAGAAGTGCCCGGCACTGACGCTACTATCAAGAAGATTGTTGCCTACCGGGGCGAGAATCTGATTGCCCGTATTAACATCTATGACAAAGGCAAGCTGGTTGATGAAGTCGGCCTGCCTCTGGGGGCTATTCTCTCGGTAGATAATGGTGCGACTATCGGCCCGGGCGAAGTTGTGGCCAAGATTGAAGATCAGGTGCAGAAGACCCGTGATATCACTGGTGGTCTGCCCAGGGTTGATGAGCTGTTTGAAGCCCGTCATCCTAAAGACCCCAATCATCTTGCTGCCATTGATGGGTTTATTTCAGACCGGGGCGAGATTGTGCGTGATAAGCGAGTACTGCATATTCTGCCAGAAGGTCTCGAAGGCGAAGAAGCTGAAGAGAACAAGGCGAGCATTGCCATACCTACTCATAAGCAGATTCTGGTGCAAGATGGCGAGCTCGTGCAGAAGGGTGATGCCCTCGATGAAGGCATGATTGACCCACACGACATTCTCACTGTACTGGGTGAAGAAGCTCTGCACCGCTATATGATTCGCGAAATTCAGGAAGTATACCGTCTACAGGGCGTTTATATCAATGACAAGCATATTGAGATTATGTTACGTCAGATGATGCGTAAGATCGAAATCACCGAAGCCGGTGATACCTCGTTCGTTTTAATGACCTTTGTTGATAAAACTATCTTTAAACAAGAAAACGAGCGTGTTATTCAAGAGGGTGGTGCCCCAGCAACTGGTCGACCAGTTCTCATGGGCCTTACCAAGGCTTCACTGAATTCTGAAAGTTTTCTGTCTGCGGCCTCTTTTCAAGAGACCACCAGAGTTCTTACAGATGCAGCCATCAAGGGCAAAGAAGACCCCCTTAATGGCCTGAAAGAGAACATTATTATCGGGCACCTTATTCCTGCCGGAACAGGTCTGCGCGATTACAACAACATCAGGGCTTACAAAACGATTATGGGCGATCTCTACTATACAGAAGACGAAGAAGAGATGCTCTATGAGCCTCAGGCTGAAAACCAGCAGATTGAGCAGCCGGTGGCTGCTGCCGTGGCTGGTGCCGAAGGCGAAGCTGAAGAAGAATGACATTGACGGCGGGTCTCATTCTGGCGTTCTGGTCTTTGAAATTAAGAGAGGTATAAGCAGTGCCAACTATAAACCAGCTGATTCGTAAGGGGCGAAAGAAAATAATCAACAAAACCAAGTCTCCTGCCCTGCAGTCTTGCCCGCAACGTCGCGGCGTCTGCACCAGGGTTATGACCTTCACCCCTAAAAAGCCCAACTCTGCTCTGCGCAAAGTGGCCAGGGTAAGGCTGACCAATGGTATTGAAATCACTGCTTATATTCCAGGTGAGGGCCATAATCTGCAAGAGCACTCGGTTGCTCTGGTTAGAGGTGGTCGTGTAAAAGACTTACCTGGTGTTCGTTATCATATTATCAGGGGTGCTCTTGATGCACTGGGTGTTGAAAAACGCCGCAAGGCCCGTTCAAAATACGGTGCCAAGCGCCCCAAGGCCTAGGTAGTTTATGGCACGTAGAAGAACCAAAAGTTTTAACAGATTTATTCCTGCTGACCCCATCTATAACAGCGAATTGGTATCAAAGTTTATCAATTCAATGATGCTTGATGGCAAGAAGGCAGTAGCTGAAACTCAGTTTTACAAATCAATCGATTTCGTAACTGAAAAAACCGGAGAAAGCGGTTTTGAAGCCTTTAAAAAGGCCATTGAAAACGTTAAACCCCAGGTTGAAGTAAAATCACGCCGCGTTGGTGGTGTAACTTACCAGGTTCCGGTTGAAGTTTATCCCAAAAGACAGCAATCATTAGCCATTCGGTGGATCATTTCGGCAGCCCGTACCCGTTCTGGTAAATCAATGAACCAGAAGCTCGGCCAAGAGCTGCTTGATGCCTTCAATAACACCGGCGGGGCTATTAAGAAGAAAGAAGAAGTTAAACGTATGGCTGATGCCAACCGTGCCTTCTCTCACTATGCCTGGTAAAATGCCCGGCGCGAATCTTATAAACCACAACAAAGAGTAAAAATCATGGCGAGAAAAATCAACTTAGATAAAGTGCGCAATATTGGTATAATGGCTCACATTGATGCCGGCAAAACCACCACCACTGAACGTATTCTATTCTATACAGGCAAAACCTATAAAATCGGTGAAGTGCACGACGGCGCCGCCGAGATGGACTGGATGGAGCAGGAAAAAGAACGTGGTATCACCATTACTTCTGCTGCAACCACCTGTGCGTGGAAAGACATTCAGATAAATATCATTGATACTCCGGGTCACGTTGACTTTACCGTTGAGGTTGAACGCTCGCTACGGGTTCTTGATGGATCGGTAGCTGTTTACGATGCGGTAGCCGGTGTTGAGCCCCAGACAGAAACAGTCTGGCGTCAGGCTGACACCTACGGTGTACCCAGAATCTGCTTTGTTAACAAGATGGATCGTACCGGTGCTGACTTTTATGGTGCTGTTGAGATGATGATTGATCGCCTGGGCGCCAACGCGGTACCCATTCAGATACCCATTGGTTCTGAAGCCAATTACCAGGGTCACATTGATCTGGTAGCCAACAAAGCCGTAATCTGGAGCGGTGAAGAACTGGGCGCACAATTTGAAGTAGTTGATATTCCCGATGAGCTGAAAGAAGAAGCCGAAGGTCACCGCGCCAAACTGATGGAAGCCGTGGCTGAATGTGACGAAGACCTTATTGAAAAATACCTTGAAACCGGTGAACTCTCAGAAGAAGAGCTGCGCAAGGGCATTAGAACCGCTACTCTGAGCATGAAGCTGTTTCCGGTACTGTGCGGCACAGCCTTCAAAAACAAGGGTGTACAGACCCTGCTTGATGCGGTAATTGATTACCTGCCTTCACCGTTAGATATTCCTGCTATTAAGGCTTACAGCGTTGATGCTGAAGAGGGTTCTGAGCCAGATAAAGAAAGAAAAGCTTCAGATGATGAGCCTTTTTCAGCTCTGGCTTTTAAAATTATGACTGACCCATATGTGGGCAAACTGACTTATTTCAGAGTTTATTCAGGTGTTCTGAAGAAAGGCTCATACGTAATGAATACCAGCAAGGGTAATAAAGAGCGCGTTGGTCGAATTCTGCAGATGCACGCTAATAACCGTGAAGAAGTAGATGAAGTACGGGCCGGCGATATTGCTGCAGCCGTTGGTCTGAAAGACACTGGCACCGGTGATACTCTTACTGAAGAGGGCAATCAGGTAGTGCTTGAGAAGATGACTTTTCCTGAGCCGGTAATCTCGGTTGCTGTAGAGCCCAAAACCAAGTCAGATCAAGAGAAACTGAGCACTGCCCTGCAGAAGCTGTCTGAAGAAGACCCCACTTTCAGAGTAAAAACTGATGAAGAGACTGCCCAGACAATTATCTCTGGTATGGGTGAGCTGCATCTTGAGATTCTTGTCGATCGTATGAAACGCGAGTTCAAGGTTGAGGCCAATGTGGGTAAACCTCAGGTGGCCTACCGCGAAACCATTCGCAATACTGTCGAACAAGAAGGCAAGTATATCAAGCAGACCGGTGGTCGCGGCCAGTACGGTCATGTTTATCTCAAAATCGGCCCGGTTGAGCCAGGCAATGGTTTTGAATTTCATAATAAAATCGTCGGTGGTGTTGTACCGAAAGAATATATTCCTGCTGTGGGTAAGGGCGTCGAAGAAGCCATGCAGAGTGGTGTGGTAGCCGGCTACCCCGTAGTTGATATCGAAGCCACCCTCTATGATGGTTCATTTCACGAGGTTGACTCGAGTGAGATGGCCTTTAAAATTGCTGCCTCAATGGCCTTTAAAGAAGCCTGTAAAAAAGCTAAACCTGTTCTGCTTGAGCCGGTCATGAAAGTTGAGGTTGTAACCCCTGAAGATTACATGGGTGATGTTGTGGGCGACTTGAACCGCCGCCGCGGCAAAGTTAACTCGATGAACCAGCGTGGTAATGCCCGCGTAGTAGATTCAGAGGTGCCTCTGAGCGAAATGTTCGGCTATGCCACTGAGCTGCGCAGTATTTCACAGGGGCGTGCTGCCTATACCATGCAGTTTGCTCACTACGAAGAGGTTCCGCCCAATATTGCCAAAGAAATTTCTGAAAAAGTTTCAGCTAAGAACGCCTGATTAACTCTGGCAACCAGCTAAAACTTTTTTCAGTTTAATCTTCTTTTTAAGAAAAGGCCTGCGCTGTTTTACATTACAGGCCTTTAGTTTTTTCAGCTCAGCAAACCAGCAGCCTATTTGATTATTACAGTCTTCAAGCAGCTGAGCGAAACCATTCT
>CAZHLC010000286.1:0-5896 GCA_964532545.1 uncultured Leptospiraceae bacterium
ATATGATGGCGCGCATAGGTGAGCTCAGAGTGGGCTTCGATCTGTACATAGATTGTGTTTCGATCTGCCTTTTTATACCAGCTGTGTTTCTGGTTTAACTGATCGCCCAGAACCAGTCTCAGTGTGCTCACAGCCTGAAGGTAGTAATCATAGGGCCCCCGCCCAGAAAAACTCAGCATAAATACCAGGTTGTGCAGGTACCAGGGCCAATTACATAAGTCAGTATTTTTATGGTAGTAAGTACGCTTAAAGGTAGGATACTAGTATTATGGGAATATACGAAGGCGTAAAAAAAGAATTAGTGGCCAAACGCGATGAGATATTGGCCCGCATTGAACACATTGAGGCCGATATTCGGCGCGAAAAAGACCCCCTGGTTGAAGATGCATCAGACGCGGCTATTCAAAAAGAAAATGACGAAGTTCTTGATGCCCTTGATGATGCCAGCCGAGAAGAATATGAACTTATTGTTAAGGCCATTAGCCGCATAGACAAAGGCAACTATCACGTTTGCCAGAACTGTGGTGCAACCATCAGCGACGAACGTCTGAAGGCCCTGCCCTATGCTGACATCTGCATTAATTGCGCAGGTAAAATCTAAAAAAAGAAGGAAAAAAGTACAATGATCAAAGAAGTAAGTGGTGATATTTTAAAATCTAAAGCCGATGCCATTGCCCATGGGGTGGCGCCTAATGATGATTTCAAGCAGGGGCTGGCTCTGAGCCTGCGCGAAATGTGGCCGGCCCTTTACAAAGACTTTCGCCATCACTGCCACCAGAACCACCCCAAATCGGGCGACATCTGGTTCTGGGGTGGGCCAAACCAGACTCATATCTATAACCTTTTTACGCAAGAAGGTGCCTATGATCACGGTTCTAAACCTGGCAAGGCTACAGTTGAGCATGTAAATCACAGCCTGCGCAAGCTGCGCAACGAGTTTGAGAAATCAGAATATAAGTCACTGGCCATTACAAAGCTGGCCACCGGTGTCGGTGGTCTTGACTGGGCCGATGTCAAACCTCTGATTGAAAAACACCTCGGTGACCTAAATAAGAAAATTATAATCTATTCGACCTATCACAAAGATATGGTGGCCGAAGAATAGAAATTCGATTTGCAGTCGGCACGCTAGACTGAATCTGGCCCGCTATATGCGGGCCTTTTTCGTTATTGTGCTGTTAGTATCGGCCTGCTCTTCGGCCCCTGAGCGCGAAACCTTCAAATGTTGCCTGGTTGAAACCGAAAAAGATCAGCAGGGCTGCACCGCCCTTGAGCAGACCACTGGAGCCGGCGAATATTTGACCGAACGTGATTGTTACAAAGACCTTTGCAAAGCTGCTCACCAGCGCAAAGGAAATTGTCTGAAAAAACTTGATTTCAAAAAAGATGTTATCTCAATCTGCAGCGGAATCATCTACCGCTGTACCGATTATTGACCCTTAAACTCAACCCCGCGGCGAATTCGTTCTATAGCAGGTGGGTGTGAATAATTAAAGAATACATAAAAAGGGTGGGGGTTTAATCTGCTTTTGTTATGAATGGCCAACTTCTTTTCTGTGGATATATAGGCTTCAACATCACTGGTAATCTCAAGGGCAAACTGGTCTGACTGGCCCTCATTAAAGCGGCTCAAGTTAGTCATGGCCGGGGTTGTCACAATTGAGGTGACCGCCAGAACCAGGGCAAACATGGGCAGGCTCGAGGCTGAAGCAAACTCATTGAGTGGTATGGTGCTGTCGTTTTTCAAGCGTCTGAATAACCATTTGAGAAAGAATAGTGTGAGAAAAAAGCCAATGGTTGAGATGGCGATACCCATGGGCACATGGTATAACTTCCAATGGCCCATCTCATGGCCCAGTATTGATACGATTTCGGCAGTGGTGTTTTTCTTTTTCAGGGTATCAAAAAGGTAAATTCGTTTCTGGTTGCCCCAGCCGGTGAAGAAGGCGTTGGTGTGTTTTGAATAGCGGCTGGCATCAACTAGAAAGATGTTCTCGAGGCTTACGTTGCCCTTTTTTACCAGCAGGCTAATCTGGGTACGCAGCTCGCCTGCTTCAAGGGGGCTCACCTTAAAAAACAATGGAATAAATACATAGGGCTGCAGGTAAGATGTCAGGAGTTGAAAAAATAAAAAGAAACCAGTGGCCGTAAACAACCAGCTTTTTTTAAATTTGTTGATTAACCACAGAACGAAAGCCCCCACCGGGGCCCCAAGAAAAATAGAGAGCAGGTAGCCCTTCAGTTTCAGTAACAGCCAGCCAGCGTGATCTAGATTTGAAAAACCAAACTTGTGCTCTAAGTGGTAGCCAAAGTAATAGCTGAAGGGCAGGCCAATGACCTGTAGAAAAGTAATCAGAGCCGCAATTACCAGCATGGCCGTTAAGAAATGGCGCTGGCCAGTTAACCCCTCGAAGTATTTTTCTACCCTCTGGCTGATGCCCGAGAAGGCCAGCCATAACAGAACCGCTGCCATGAAAATAGTCTGCAGAATGCGAACAGTAAAGCCCCGCTGCGAGTATTCGATGCCATCAGCAATCTGTTTTTCACTGAAGTGTTGTAACAACTGCTGGCGCGTTTCAGGCGAATTGTCGCCTACGTGGCCAAGGTACGAGAGTAATAGATCAAAAACCAGATAGGCCAGATAGGTGATTACAATAACTCTACGCCAGTTTGCAAAAATCATATGGCCGCCAACTTGTCATCACAAGGCATGGGGATATTTCTGACCCTGCTTATCTGCGAGTAAACCGAAAACCTGGTACATTTTTTCTGGCGAATTGCCCTGAAACCATTAGATTTAAGACTGCAGTCTGTCATGCCTCGAACTATTGAATTAACTGAATTTCTACAAGAATTGCGAAGCGGCAAACCTGTCTTTGATGTGCGCTCACCAGCCGAGTTTGAGCAGGCTCATTTGCCCGCTGCGGTAAATCTGCCGCTTTTCAATAATGAAGAGCGGGCCCAGGTTGGCACTACCTATAAACATGATGGCAAGGTCGATGCAATCAACCTTGGCTTAACTCTGGTAGGGCCCAAACTAGATAACTTTGTTGAGCAGGTTCGCCAGGTGACCGGCTCAGGTGCTCACCACATTCTGCTGCACTGCTGGCGCGGCGGTATGCGTTCTGCCTCGATGGCCTCTTTTCTTGAGGGGCAGGGCTTTGAAGTTTCAATTTTAGAGGGGGGGTACAAAACCTATCGTCAGGCAGCCCTGGCCCTGCAGAAAACCATGAAATACCCCCTGATCATAATAGGGGGTTATACTGGTGGCGGCAAAACTGAGATTCTACAGTATCTGGCAGAGCAGGGCGAGCAGGTTCTTGATCTTGAAGCCCTGGCGAATCACCTGGGTTCTGCCTTTGGAAGCCTTGCGAAGGGCCCACAGCCCTCACAAGAGCAGTTCGAAAATTCTATTTTTTCAATACTGAATGACTACAACCTTAGCCGACCCATTATCGTAGAAGATGAATCACGCCTGATCGGCCGGCTGAATATTCCCATTGGTTTATTTGAGAATATGCGCAGCTCTCATGTCTTTCGGGTAGAGCTGCCTCTTGCAGACCGGGTGAAGCGCCTGGTGTCGGTTTATGGTGATATTGATCGCCAGTTGCTTCTCGATAGCGTTCACAAGATTCGTAAAAGACTGGGGGGGCTACGAACAGCCCAGGCCAATGAGGCTATTGAAGCGGGGCAGCTTGCAGTTGCAGTGGCGATTATTTTAGAATACTACGATAAAGCCTACGACTATGGCATGTCGCAGCGCGACCCGGCCCTGATTCACCGTTTTGAGTTTAATAGACTTGATCTTGCTTCTATACACAGCTCGTTATCAGAGTTTGCCCAGAAAACCCATGAATCTCTCAGAAATTAAACTTACCGAGTACAGCCATGGCGCCGGGTGCGGTTGCAAGCTTTCGCCTGAGGCCCTGCAGACCATTCTTGAAGGCCAGGCCGAAAGTGTGTTTGAGAATCTGCTGGTAGGCAATAGCGGGCGCGATGATGCCGCCGTTATGCAGATTGATGATAACACCGCGGTAGTGAGTACTACCGATTTCTTTATGCCGGTGGTTGACTCGGCCTTTGACTTCGGCCGCATTGCCTCAGCCAACGCCATCAGCGACATCTATGCCATGGGGGGCAAACCGTTGATGGCTATTTCGATCTTTGGCTGGCCCCTTGATAAAATTCCCCTTGAGGTGGCCCGCGAGGTGATTGCCGGCAGCAAAGAAGTCTGTGCCCAGGCGGGCATACCCCTGGCAGGGGGGCACAGCATTGATTGACCCGAACCCATTTTTGGTCTTGCGGTCACCGGCCATGTACACCCTGAGAAAGTAAAAACCAATGCCGGGGCACAGTCGGGCGATCTGTTGTTTCTCACGAAACCCCTTGGTATCGGTGTCTTAACTACTGCGCAGAAAAAGAAGCTATTAAAACCCGAGCATACAGATATCGCCCGCGATGTGATGATCAAGTTAAATAGCCTGGGCCAAAGACTGGGTAAAGAAGACTGGGTGCATGCGGTTACAGATGTTACCGGTTTTGGTCTGCTGGGGCATCTGATTGAAATGTGTGAGGCCAGTAAAACCTCTGCGGTGATTGATTTGAAAAAGATTCCCCAGATAGCTGAAGCCCAGTATTACCTTGAGCAGGGCGCCATACCTGGTGGCACCGGCCGTAACTGGCATAGCTACGGCGCCAAAGTCTCACCCGAGCTTGAACCCTTTAAAAACCTGTTGGCTGACCCGCAGACAAGTGGGGGTCTGCTACTGGCCATTGACGAGGCCCGGCGCGCAGACTTGCTTGATATTCTGGCTCGAGCGCAGATCAACCACCAGTGTTTTGGTGAAATGCAGAGCACCGGGGCTGGCGAGTTTACCATTTATTCTGCTTAGCCGGCCTTTGGCCACCGCAATCTTCAACTAACTCGCCTTTGCGGTTAAAAACCGGCCTGCAGTCGCGGTCTTTATGTTTATAGTAAACTTCACGCCCCTGCCAATTTCTGATTTCAGGCTGTTCTTTTTGAGGCGATGAGCAGAAACTAAAAAGCGCCACCAGTACAAGTGCTATTAGCCGTACCATTATTGTATGAAATAGTGCTTGTCTCTTACCGGCTATAATAAAAAATTCTTCAAGTGCGCTTTTTCGCGACTCTGTTCATCTGCCTGTCGGGGCTACAGGCAATCTCAACTCAGCCCGTTATTCAATTGACTGAAAAAATGTCGGCTACTAACGTTGGCAACAAAACAGCTGTTTTGATCGACCCACAGGGGGCTCTTTCGTTTGCCGAGGTGAAAAAGAGCGATTCATTTGAAATTGCCGACAAGAAGGTTTTACGCTTCGGTTATACCCGCAACACCATCTGGCTTAAACTTGTTTTTAAAAACGCCCAGCCCCAACCTGCCGAATACATGCTTGATCTGGCTATTCACGCCGCTGATTTTGTAAATCTTTATCGACCAGGGCCCGCTGGGCAGTATACTCTTGAAGAGTACGGTGACGGTGTGCGCTACGGGCAGCGCCAGGTAAAATCAGAACGAGCCACCGTGCGCCTTAAGTTCGGCCCCGAAGAAACCAGGACATTCTTTGTTCAGGTTAAATCAACCAGCACAATCAGGTTGCCCCTGCGGGTTGAGCCAGTTCTAGAGTATGTTGACCGTATCTACGACTACCAATATTTTTTCGGAATCTATTATGGTATCATGATCGTGATGATTCTTTATAACGGGTTTATCTTTGTGTCTACCCGTGATCATACCTATCTGTTCTATGTTCTCTATGTGATAGCCTTCACTCTGACTGTTGGCTCACTCAATGGGTACGGTTATGCCTACCTCTGGCCTGAGGCCATCTGGTGGGCCAGCCATTCAAATTCGTTTTTAACCTTCTGTACTCTTAC
>CAZHLC010000287.1:0-5893 GCA_964532545.1 uncultured Leptospiraceae bacterium
ACCGCGTTTTTCAGCTTCTTCTTTGTTCAAGACCAGGGTATCGACGGCATTCGATACTGCGATCTGCCCATTCACCTGTTCTTCAATAGAAACAATCTCATCATCAGTCAGGGCACTGGGGTGAGTAAAGTCAAAACGCAGGTAAGAAGGGTCAACCAGTGAACCGCTCTGTATAATATGCTCACCCAGGGTTTTGCGCAGGGCTGCATTGAGCAAATGGGTGGCACTGTGGTGTTTCATCAGGTTACGTCTGCGGGTTTCATCGACAATCAGCTCAACCTGTTGGCCGGTTACGATGTTACCTTCGAGGCGGGCACAGACATGCACCAGCACCGATTGAATCGACTGGGTATCAATGATATCAGCCTGGCCAGTTTCGGTTTTCAGCACACCCGTGTCGCCCAGCTGGCCGCCACCTTCAGCATAAAAAGGGCTCTTGGGGGTGATTAAAAGAAAGGTCTCACCTTCACCCTCTTTTACCCCGTCTTTCTTCTGACCATCGGCTACGATATAGGCGATTTCGGTTTTTGTCTCAAGATGTTCGTGACCTATAAATTCGTTTTCATAGCCGGCTTCGATAGGCAGGCTTTCTGCCTTACCACGCCAGGCACTGCGACCACGCTCGCGCTGCTTCTCCATTTCAATTTCGAAACCTTCGAGGTCGACCTGCAGCTTGCGCAGCTCGGCCAGCTCGCGGGTCATCTCAAGGGGAAAGCCATAGGTATCATAGAGGGTGAAAACGTCTTTGCCACCCAGAACACGGTTCTTCTGTTCGGCCTTCTGCATGATATCTTCAAGCAGGTTCGCGCCTGAGGCCAGGGTTGAAAGAAAGCGCACTTCTTCTTGTTTGATATAATCGGTGATAAGCGCCTGGTTTTTGGTGAGCTCTTCGTACTGGTGGCCATAGGTTTTTACTACTTTATCAACCAGCTTGTAGAGAGTAGGCTCGCTCTGCTCGAGGCGACGGCCAAACAGCAGGGCCCGTCGTAAAACCCGCCGCAGTACATAACCCCGCGATTCATTTGAAGGAAAAATTCCGTCGCTCATGGCAAAGGTCAGCGTGCGAATATGATCTGTTAATACTCGAATAGGGTCAACATTGTCACCTTCATATGGTTTCTGATAGGTCTCGCTGACAGCATCGCGCAGGGCTGCCAGCTCATTGGTATCATAAACCGAATCAACCCCCTGCACCAGGGCGGCCAGCCGCTCAAGGCCTGCACCAGTATCGATACCGGTCTGCTTTAATGGTTCAAATTCGCCGCGGGTGTTTTTATTAAACTGATTAAAGACGAGGTTCCAGAATTCGAGAAATCGTTCGCCCTCGCCCCCTGGGGCAACATCGCCACTGCCACCATCAAATTCAGGGCCGCGATCAAGGTATAGCTCAGAACATGGCCCACAGGCGCCGGTTTCGCCCGCGGGGCCCCAGAAATTATCAGCTTCATCGAGGCGCACGATACGTTTCTTATCTATACCAATATGTTTATGCCAGAGGTCATAGGCCTCGTCGTCATCTCTGAAGATAGAGATCCATATATCGTTTTTGTCGAAAGGTAAGAATTCGGTTGAAAACTGCCATGCAAATTCAATTGACTCTTTTTTGAAATAATCGCCAAAGCTGAAGTTACCCAGCATTTCAAAAAAAGACAGATGTCTTTTGGTTTTACCCACTTCTTCAAGGTCTGTGGTGCGCAGGCATTTCTGCACTGAAGTGAGACGGTTATGTGGTGGTTTCTTCGCAGCCGAAAAATAGTCTTTAAAGGGAACCATACCCGCCGTGGTAAATAGCAGGCTTTTATCACCACTGGGCAGCAGACTGGCGCTCTTGACCAACTGGTGGTCGCGCTCTTGAAAGTACTGCAGAAAAGATTGGCGTATATCATCAACCGTCATAATTCAAAGTCTAATTAAATAACAGCCAGACAAGTGTTTTCAAGCCTGAACTTTAATATAGAATAACATGCCAGGCGGGCAAAAAATTAAGATAACAGCTGCTTCACTTTCTCGAGTAATTTGGCCGGCCGCACAGGCTTTGAAATATAGTCATTAAACCCCATATTGAGCAGCTCTTCTTTATCTTCTTTCATGGCATGAGCCGTATAGGCAATCACCGCAATATCGGCGTCAAATTCGCGAATCTGTTTTAATGCCTCGGTACCACTGAGTTTGGGCATCGAAATATCCATAATTATCAAATCAATATGCTGCTCTTTGGCGATTGCAACAGCCTGCAGCCCGTCGTAGGCCTGCACCACCCGGTAGTCGTTCTGCAGAGTTTTGCGCAGCAGTGTCTGCAGGCTTTCGTTGTCTTCGGCTACCAGCACAGTGGCAACGGCCGGGCGTTCAGCAGCAATCTGGTTGTCATTCTTTTCAGTTTCGCCCGGGGTGAAATCGAAAGTGAAGGCAATCTCGGTACCCCTGCCCACGGCAGAATCAACCAGCGAAATTTCACCACCGAGCATCTCAGTGTAGGCCCGGGCCAGGGCGAGGCCAAGACCGGTACCACCATATTTACGGGTTGTTGACGAGTCAGCCTGAATAAACTTCTGAAAAATCAGCTCGTGTATGTCGGCATCAATGCCAATGCCCGTGTCTTTAACTGAACATATGATCTGCTGGCCCTGCAGCATGGCGCTGAATTCAATACTGCCCTGCTCAGTAAACTTGGCTGCATTATTACCCAGGTTGAGCAATATCTGTTTAATTTTGGTGCGATCGGTGATAATCTGTTTCGGTATGCGATGATCATACTTTAGATTTATGGTGATCTTCTTACCCTGAACAAAGTGGCCGATTTCTTTTTTCACATTCTGTAGAAGCTCAAAAAGAGAAAACTGCACCTGCTCTTTTTCAAACTGGCCTGACTCAATCTTAGCGAGGTCAAGAATATCAGAAATAATATTAATCAAAAGATTGCCGCTGTTCTTGGCTATGGTGAGGTTTTCACGCTGGTCATTCAGCAGCTTTTTGAGAGTAGCAAGGTCGGCACCGTTGTTTAATTCTTTTTCAAAGCGGTCACAGTTGGTGAGTGCCAGATCAAGAAAACCCAGGGCCCCGTTAAGTGGGGTGCGCATCTCATGTGACATGTTGGCCAGAAAAAGGCTTTTAGCCTGATTGGCAGCCTCGGCCTCATCGCGGGCCTGTTGCAGCTTCACCTCATAATTACGCTGCTCGGTAACATCACGAATAAATACCGCAATCAGTTCAACTTCTTTATCATCATTGAGTATTGGGTAGGCCGAGACATCAAAAATGAAGTGTTCACGACGACTTTCAAAACGCAGGGGAACCTTTTCTTTCAGCACCCGCATGGCCCACTTACGACGCTCGGCCGCCACATCATCAGGAAAATACTCAAAGCTGTTCGTACCAATGATATCTTCGACGGGTAGCCCCAGCCGGCTGGCTGCCTGCTCATTAATTTCATAGACTATGCCGCGGGTATCGGTAAGATAGGCCAGATCAGATGAGGCATTGATCAGGGCCCGCAGGGTACGCTCTCGCTTCTGCAGTTCTTCTTCAGAACGTTTTCTTTCAAAAAAATCAGGAATATTATAGGTGCGCTCGGCCTCACCCTGATCTGCTCGCCCCTTTTCATACCTGGCAAGATGCTCTTTGATACGATGGGGCGGTGACATGATAAACTTACATTTATCGTGGCCCTGGGCCCGGCACTCAACCTCAACCGCAGTGAGCTCAATGTCAAAGCTGGCTTCGCACCAGCCCGAAGAATAGCCGGCATTCATAATACATACCGGTGAGTCGGGCTTTTTACCAGCAGCCAGCCATGAGTCAGCTTCAAACGAATAAGGGTGATTATAGCTGAGAAAAAAGTTTTCATCAGGTGAAGGGCTACTTTCGGGCAGAATCTCAACCAGGGCCCAGCCGGTATGAGAAAAATGTACCGGCCCCGCTGATAGTTTGGCAATGGGATCATCTAAATTCATTTTCTTATGAAAGTTGCGGGCATCGCTGAGCCCAATAATATGCGACAGATCAAATAAAAGATTTTTGCCTACGGCAAATGCTTCTTTAGGGCCTCGCTCGGCATAGAGCTGGGTTACAAACTCAAGAAAGTTAACCGAAAGGGCAGAAGCCCGCAGTAGCAAGTAACGCTCACCGGCAATTTCAATGGTACCCTGAGTACTGTCGGCATGTACGTTTTCAAAGTATTCACGTACAGTTTGCTCGGCCTGCTCAAAAATAGAGCGCATACCCCCGGGCACAATCACCGAATCACCCTGCCCGCCAAAAAGGCCGGCTTGAGATTGAGGTTGGCCGTCTGCCAGATTTGCCATGGTCTTAATATAAGCCCCTGCCTTCGGGCGACAACTATTTAAACAAAATTTACCAGATTCAATTTGACGGCCTGTGAAGTTATTTCACAGAAAACGATGCGCCTGATCATACTTTCTTCTATACTTTGCCTGGCATGCTGTGGCGGCGGGCGGCAGTACCTCGATTATTCTCTAGAGTTCTCATCACTGGCCGCCGGCCAGCCTGCCTTGAAAATCTCGGCCAGGGCCGGTGTTGAACGTATCTATCTGAATTTCTTTGCCCCAGACTGCCCCCCCTGTATCAAAGAGGTGCCAGCTCTGCACGCATTCTACAAAAAGATAGCAGACAATCAGAAAGTAGCCTTCTATGGTATTGGCTCTGATCTTGAAGCTCTGGCCGCAGACAAGGCCATGAACGATGAGCAAGTCAGGCCGGCCGCTCAAAGCTTCACTACCGACTACAAGCTACCCTACCCCATTTATCTGGCCGGCACCACCAAACTTAAAAAGTTCAGGGTTACGGGCTTTCCTGAGACATTCATTTTTAAAAGAACTGAAAAGGGCTGGCGTCTGCAGAAAAAGTTTATCAGTGATGTGACTGAAAAAGACCTGACTGCCTTTTTGCCCTGAAATGCTGGCCCCAGAATTAATCGAAAGAAACTTTTCAGATATCAGCGCGGTGATTGAGGCTTCGGGCCGTAAAGTACAGATTATTCCGGTGACCAAGAAGTTTGGCCCCGAGCTTTACCAGATACTCACCGGGCTCAACATCAGGGCCATTGGTGAAAACCGGGTGCAAGAGCTGCGCGAAAAGTTCGACTACATCAGCGCAAACAAGCTGAACTTTCAAATACACTTCATTGGCCCATTGCAGACCAACAAAGTTAAATATCTGGTAGGCCAGATTGCCTCACTTGATTCGCTGGCTTCTCTGTCATTGGTGAAAGAAATAAATAAGCGCTGGCAGGGCGACCCCCTGCCGGTTCTGCTGCAAATCAACAGTACCGCAGAAGACCAGAAAACCGGCCTTAAACTCGAAGACTTTGCGGCCATTTGCGACGTTGTCGATGCAGTGCAGGCCTCAGATCAAATGAAGCTTGAGGGCCTGATGACCATGGGGCCAACCCCGACCGATGGTTATGGCCCCGGCCACCAGAACTACAATGAGGCCACCCGGGCTTCTTTCGAGAAAACACGTATTCTGCGCGATCGCCTGCAGCTAGAGTATGATATTGTTCTGCCCCGCCTATCTATGGGTATGAGCCACGATTACCAGATAGCCATTGAAGAGGGGGCTACCGAGGTGAGACTGGGCTCGGCCCTTTTTGGCCCCAGGCCCACTTAGTTCATTTTGTTGCAACGTTCAGGGCCACTTATTCACTTAACTGGCATGAAGAAACTTGTTTTACTCTTACCCTTTATTCTACTGCAGTGCGGCCTATCTGACATTAGAAATGAATATACCCTGAAAAACCAGATTAACGAAAAAGATGCCCAGAAGGGCCGGGCCCTGCTTGCTCAGCTAGAAGAGCATCATGGGGGCCGCAGCAATTGGCAAAGCCAGAAAAATGTCAGTGTGCAGCTGACTGACGAATGGCCCTCTTTCTTTGCCC
>CAZHLC010000288.1:0-5873 GCA_964532545.1 uncultured Leptospiraceae bacterium
ACAAGAGCGTGAAAAAGCTGTGGTTACTCTGCCTTCCCAGGCGTTGTTTTTTTACCTGGCTAATTATGATGAATATGAAACTCCGCTAGAGCTATTACCACCGCTTTTGCCCGTCGATTAAAAAAAAGTTGCAACATGGCATAAAACATGGCTGCTGGGTAATCACTCGAACAAGGGGCCACTTTACATGAAAACTAAACCAATCGTATTCTTACTATTCACGGCATTTCTTTTTATCGCCTGCGGGGTTCAGCCCGATAAAGACCTGAAAAAATCAGTTCAGGCTATTATTGCCAATTGCGAATTGAACCTGCGCTACGCCTCAATGAAAAACTGCAAAAACAATGAGAAAAAGAAATTTGATTCGCTGCGCAAGAGCAAGGGTTCGGTGGCGACCTTAAAAACTCTCAGTGTGCTGCTCAACGAAGACGATCTCAAAACGAAATCAATTGCAGCTGGGCTGATGTTCAGCGTAAAACACTATATGTCTGATATTGTTAAGAACCCTGAGCTTATCGAAGACAAGGTTGTTAAAAGCTTTCTTAAAGGTCTGAAAAACTTTACTCATGCCCAGGCTTCATATGCGGCCCAGATGGTAGCCGAGCTGGCCACACTCAAAAACATGGAAAGTGACCTCTACGAGGTGCTTGACGGCCACCCTGATGAGAACACCCGCAACTCTGCCTATCGTTCTCTTATGAAGCATGCCCGCCTCAAAAACTTCAGTAAGGTGAAAGAGCTGGCCACCACGGTGAACCCCAAATACACCCGGGGCGCAGCCCTTGCTGCGGCCAGCTACATGAAGAAATACACCGACGAAGAGAAAAAGACTATCTGCCCCTGGGCACAGGGTTTCATTGATGATCAGGTGTATACAGTCAGGTTGTATGCAGCCCAGGTGCTGGTGCTCAACTGCCATGGTGAATATGTTGATACAGTCTTAGATAAGGCCGAGAAACTTGCTAAAGAGAAAAAGCTCAAGGGCTCTGCAATATCTGCCTCAATTACCATTTTCAATTTTCACTGCAAAGACGGTTACGGCCGTAAGGCTACCGGCACCCCCGAGCAATGTAAAAGAAAAGACAAACTGCTTAAAGTTATTCAGAGAAAAAAGTAGTGCGCTACCCGTTTTCAGGGCCACCCTACCCGCAGCTAGAGGTTATTGGCGACCACCTGCTGCATAACCTCAACCGGTTCAGAAGTACACCGGGTTGTAAGGTGCTGTTTGCTGTTAAGGCCAATGCCTACGGCTGCGGTGTAGCTACTATTCTACCAGTACTGCAACGGCCCGAGGTCGACTGGGTAGGGGTGGCTAACGTGTGGGAAGGTTGGCACCTGCGCCAGCTCGGTTTTCAAAAACCCATTCTGAATCTTGGCTCTTTTTACAGCGAAAACATCAATGTTTTCTTTGATGCTGATATTGTACCCACGATTGCTGACATGTGGCAACTCGAGGCCCTCAATCAGGCAGCGATGAATGATGGCAATGTTTTAGAGGTTCACCTTAAGTTTGATCTGGGTATGGGCCGCATTGGTCTGAAGCCCTATGACGCAGAGCAGATTATTAAAACTCTCAGTACTTTACCAGGCCTCAAGGTGGGGGGAATCTACACTCACTTTCCCTGTGCTGATGAAGAGGGTGCAGAGAAAACATCAAAGCAACTTACCGCTTTTCTCACTCTGGTAGATAAACTGGGTGAAGACCTGAAACTCAACCGTGAAGAAGTGTTGTTGCACAGTGCCAATTCATATGCGGCCATGCGCTTTGAAAAGACCCGTCTCGATATGGTCAGGCCGGGCATTCTCACCTATGGCTACTACCAGACCCTGGCCGATAAAGAAAAATACCACAATGAATTTCAGGTTAAGCCCTGCCTGCAGATGTATGCCCGCCCCATCAGCATTCGCCAGATGAAAAAAGGCGATACCATTTCATACGGCTCGACCTATACAGTAACTGAAGAAAGCATTTCAGTTGGTGTTTTACCTCTGGGTTATGCCGATGGTATTCCCCGCCAGCTCAGTAACGGTATTCAGTTTGATGGCCACGACTTGTTAGGAACAGTTACGATGGATCAGGTGATTCTTAAAGACATAAAAGATGATACACCCATACAGATCATTGGTGATAAATCACCTGCCCTTGAAGAATGGGCGCAACTTCGCAATACTTCAACGTATGAAATTCTAACCGGTCTAGGCCCACGCCTTGAACGTGTTCTCGTTTGAACTTTTATTTGGGGTAATTTAACAGGTGGCAGGTTTCGGGTGTAGACTTTTTGTCTTTGCCTTGAAAGACCATTTTCTCTGAGATAATTTTGCTGCCAAAGATCTTAATGCGATACACGGTGCCACGGCAGAGTTCATCATTCATGCTCTGCAGCTTCTCTAAAGCAGGTTTCATTTCGCTGAACTCATAATGCAGGGGATAATTCTGACTTTTATAGTTGGTTGGGTAGGGTTGAATCATCAGCAGCGTCACCAGAAACTTATTTCGCCGTTCTTCAAGCACCAGATATGACACCTTGCGGTGCCACACTGTTTTTTCAAACAGGGTGTCGGCCAGCGCATGGGGTGGCTTGCGCGGCCCAAATGGTATTTCGGGCGTTTGAGGCCCCTTACGATAACGCCAATGACCAGGGTGGTAGTTCTTATCAAATTCAAGGTGATAATAATCGAGGGGGGTTTCGCTCTTCTGGTTGGCCAGAGCAAAACTGCAGCTGAGCAACAAGATTATCAGCAAGCGAACCATAGAATATTATCGTTTAAAATTGGCTTGTCAGTGGGTAAAAAATATCTGAATTATGTCACATGAAGGGTTTATATAAAACCAGCCTGCGCCGCTCTTGGCTGAACTTCTCAGTCATCGCAAGCCTTTTCATGCTCTGCTTCATTCAGGTAGCCCTTTATTTCTACTTCAAACAGGCTGAGCTCATTAAGAACCCCCTGTTAGATGTGGGATACTTAATCGGTGTGATTGGCTTTATCGGTGCCATTCTAGGTGTGCTCTTCACCAGCGCAGGCCAGTATACCGCCGAAATGGGTAACTTTGAAACCATCGGATACAAACGCAGCCGATACATTCTATTTTATCTAAAACAATACTTTCTGGTTTCTTGTGCCTCGCTGCTGGTGGCCGCGTGTTTGTTTCTACTTGTCTATGCCATCATGAGCGAATTTGCACCCATAGATAACGGCGTGCTTGCTCAACTGTTGATCTTTACATTTATACTGTTAACAATCATTCTTAATGGTTTTACCGGCCTGTTTTTTTTCATAAGGTCGCGGCCTGACCCACTGCTGCTGGTGAAAGACAAATGATCAGAGTAAGCGATGTTCATGTAGAGTACGCATGGGAAAGCTACAAGGTCGAAGCAATCAAGGGCGTAACCCTTGATGTCAACCAGGGCGATTATGTAGCCATTGTTGGCCCCGCGGGCAGTGGCAAAAGCACCCTGATGTCAGCCCTTGCCGGGTTGATTTTTCCCCGTAAGGGCGATATCTTCTTTGGCAAGCACTGTATTAACAAATCATCAAGAGCCCGCCGTGCCCGCATAAGGGCCGAAAACTTTGGTATTATCTTTCAATTCTCTGATATGATTGGGCGCTTTACGGTTGAAGAGAACCTGCGCTTTTCGTGGCAGGCCAGAAATAAAAGCGAAGACGGCTTTGAGGCCCGCCTGGTTTATTTGATCGAACGCCTTGACATGGCCGACCTGCTCAAGTTCAGACCATCGAAACTATCTGGGGGCCAGATGCAGAAGGCCGCCATTGCCAACGCCCTTATTAAGAATGCCCCCTTTATTCTGGCCGATGAACCTTCGGGAGATTTAGACCCAGAAAGTCTCAAACTGTTAAAAAAGCTGTTTGTCGAAGAAAGCAAAAGTGGCAAGACCATCGTGCTTATTACTCATGATACCAAACTGGCCAGTGATGCGAAGAGTATTTTTGAGCTGGTCGACGGCAAGGTCGCCGGCGTGCTGAAATAATCAGGTTTTGCTGAAGTAATCTTTATACTTGGCAAAGTCGAGCTGTTTACCAACAGGCAATTGTTTTCTTTTATTACTTTTCGGCTGCTTCAGAGAATAACAAAGCGAATATACACCCACGGCAATGGCCTCGGCATAGACTTCTCGGCTACCCAGAATTCGCTGCGAATCTCTTTTGCTGGTCAGATAACCGATTTCAAGAAAGGCTGTGATGGCGTTTACATATGTCGGAATCGTCCACGTACTTAGATAAGGGCTTTTCATGACGGGCAGCGTACGGTAGGTATCAACCTTATTCACCAGCAGCGACTTGCGTACATAGCGCAGAATCTCTTGTGAAGCATATAGGTTATCACCACCATAACCTTCGGGGCCGTTTTCACGGCGCCAGCGCTCTTCTTGCCTACGCTCACGCTGCCAGAAGGGGCCTTCAAGTTTGATATTGCGAAGGCTTCGACTGTAGGGGCTGTTAGGCCGGTGCCGCTTGGCTTCTAAGAACCAATCACCGCTATCAGCGTAGCGCCAGCTCACCAGGTTGTGGCGATAACCCCTGAAGATATTCAGGTCAGGGCTCAGACCGTTTTTCTTCGACCAGTAGCCTGTGTAGTAGATCCACGCGTCGCAGAGAAACTGTTGAAAACGGGTGCGTCGGCCGCATGAATCTATCCACCCTCTGTAGGGGCCTTTCATGAACTGATCTCTGATTCTCTGGCGCTGGCTGGCCGAACCTTTTACGTATGCGATGGCTTTTTTATAGGTTTGATGCGAAGGGGTGATGACTGAGCCGACCGCGCCATTGCGGGGGTTGCCACCACCATTAAGGTGAATTGATACCACCATATGGGGTTTGAGTTTATTAATACGACTCAGTCGCCCCGGTTTGGTTTCACCGCTTTTCACATCGGGGTAATCAAACATGCGATAAGGGCCATTTAAGTCGTCTTTAATCTTTTTATATTGCCGCTGGTAGCTGGCACCCCGTGAAAGGTGTACCTCAACCGTACCTTTGGGAAAGGCCGCCCGCTTGTTATACTTCTTTAAAATCTGATGAAACTGTTTGCGACCGGCTTCGGTTTTGGTGAGGTCTAAAAGTTTTTTAGCCCGATAGGCAATTTCATAGACCTCTTCATGTTCAGCGAGGCCGAAACTATAGGCACCTGGTCTGAAATGATCTGCGAATTTATTGGTCAGGGGATTAAACTTGTCGCCATAGAGCTCTTTCGGCGAGATAGTAAGACCGCCATGGCCCGGGTCAAGTACCACTACGAAGGGGTCATCTTTTGAAGCTGATATCAGTGAAAATACCAGCAGACCACTGCCAGCCAACAGAAAAACCCACGCAAAGCGCGTAAGATACTTAAGCTTATTTTTTGCAAAACCCAACGTTGCCCCCGGTTATACTTATCGGCTTTTTTATCTATTGCTCTTGAAAGTAACCGCTACTCACCTGTTGATTTAGGCAGCTGGCCAGACAAGTTTTTTTCGCTATCAGCTTTTGCCCTGCAACAAAGCCTTGATACGCTGAAATTCAAGGCGCTCGGTTGGTTTGGTTGTCTTTGCCAGCAGTTCATCAACCAGCATCAGGGGGCTGCGCTCTTTGTAATCGAGCAGCTCTCGGTTAGCCCCGGCTTTAAGTAAAATCTGCAGCGCCTCGTAACGGCGATGCTTCACCGCAAAATGAACAGCCGGCAGATTATAGCGTGGCTGATAGTTCAAATCTACCTTCATCTGAATCAACTGCCTGATTAACTGGTGTTCGCGCTGGCCAATCATGGTAACCAGCATGGCCCGTTTCAGCCTGGTATTGTCTTTGATGGTCTGTAGATAGGTCTGGTAAAAACTGTCTTTTTTAAAACAACTGGCGACTTTCTGATAAGAATATCT
>CAZHLC010000289.1:0-5868 GCA_964532545.1 uncultured Leptospiraceae bacterium
TTGAAGATATGTGCATCGGCCTGCACATTGAAAAGAATAGACAGGCTGGCTAAAAATACCATGGGCAGCGCTGCTGTTTTGCTCAGCCGTAGCATTGGTTTCGAAGGCATGGGGGATAAACGGGTTACAAACACCGAGCTTTCAAGCGAAAATGTTGGCCATAAAAAAATCAATCGTTGGGCTGCCTCTGCCATGGCCAGAAGTTGGGCAGGGCCCAGAAGACTATCAGATTGAAAACCAGGGCCAGGCCAGCCTGCATTACCGCCGTGGTGAGCATACCATCATAGTTCAGGGGCAAGTCGGCCCCATTGAACTTCTGCACATAGACTAAACGAAAGACCAGTATGTTTGAAGTAATTTGCAGTAGTGCCATGGCAGCAAAGATCGGGGGCAGGGCCCAGCGCTTTGCGCCTGCCGTCTTGGGAAGTATGAATGCTGTAACAACCAGAACGATGGCCAGGGCCACATTTTCAATAGCCATATGGGCCCAGCCAGTAAAGGCGGGTACGCCCGTGGCCAGCATACGCAGAAAGATACTGGTGAGCAGGGCAGCCAGGGTAACCTGAATATAGTAACTGCGGTACTTCATTTAAAAATCTGCTTTGATAAAATCGCTGAGCTGCTCAGCCATCATCAGAGTGGGCAGGTGAATATTGGCCACGGGTATGGTGGGCATAAGGCTGGCATCGGCCACTACCAGGTTTTTCATGCGGCGCACATGGCCGCGGGCATTGGTGCAGGCCATGGGGTCAGTATCTTTCCCCATGGGTATGGTTCCGCAGGGGTGATAGCCAGAGTCGCAGATCTTTCTGATTTTACGCAAAAGCTTTTCTTTGCTGCGCACGGTTTTCTCAAGGGGATACATCAACTTGCCAATCTCGGCCATGGCGGGCTGCTGCCCCAGGGCATAGGCCAGCTGCATGGCCTCGGTGGCAACCCGCCGATCATTTGGGTCTTCAAGCAGCGCTGATTCAATCAGCGGGCGGGCCTGGGGGTCGCTTGATGTGAAGGTAATTTTACCAACACCTCTCGGCTTGCCTACCGATGCCATAATGCTGTAGATGGGCAGATTAAAATGAGGAAACATTCCCTTTGAGCCAGGCTGCAGCAGCATGTCATTGGCCAACCCATTTGCCTTTGAAGCATAGCGCAGGGCCACCTGAATGACCGGGTCATCTTTATCACCCCCCGAGCCCCAGCGGCGGCGAAAGAAGATGGCCACGCCCGGGTGATCAAGCAGGCGCTGGCCAAGGCCAGGCAGAAGTGATTTTTCTTCAATACCGAGGCGGGCCAGATCAGCTGCTGGGCCAATGCCTGAGCGCAGCAGCAGCGCCGGGCTGGCAATGGCGCCCGCGGCCACAATGGCCAAATCAGTTTCAAGAGTGGTTAGGCTGCCATTGCGTTCGTAATCAATAGCCGTCACCTGATGGTTCTGAATGCGCAGACGGGCTACGTGGGCATGATCAATGATTTGTAGATTTTTGCGCGAGCGTGTTTCGGGGGTAAGCCAGGCTGTAGCGGCGCTGATGCGCCTGCCTTCAATTTTGTTCATGGCATGGCTGCCATAACCATGGGCCCCGGGCACATTGGTATCATCGCACCTGCTGAAACCATAGCCTTCGCAGGCCTCAAGGTAGGCCTGCGACCAGGTGGTAAGCTCTTCTGGTTGGTGGCGCCGCAGGGGCAGGGGGCCCCTGTTGTTATGAAACTCTTTCTGGGGTAGGCTGTGATAGTCTAAATCGTTTTCGAGTTTTTTGAAGTAGTTGAGGCAGCGCGACCACTGCCATTCTTTGAGGCCCCATTCGTTATAGTCTTCGGGTTCACCCCGCAGGCCGATGCAGGTGTTTACCGCCGATGAGCCACCTACGGTGCGCCCCCTGGGCAGGGGAAATTTAATCTGCTGGGTGGTGGGCCGGTGTTTATAGCCCCAGTCGTGTTTTATGTAAGAATTGCGCGTGCCATCGGCAAGATCAGGGGGAAGTTCTGCGCCATAGTCAGGCCCGGCCTCAAGTAGGGTGACCTCGAACCTGTTACTTTCGCTGAGGCGGGCCGCCAGTACAGAGCCGGCTGCCCCGGCACCAATAATAGACACTCTAGGCATGGGGCAGCAGGCTGCGCTGTCGATAGTGTTGCCAGCAAAAAAACTTGACTGTTGCGTTTCTATGCAGAGTGTCTGTTGTTATGAAAATCAGATACTTGCTGCTCGCTGCTTTTTTCACCACAACCGCCTTTGCTGATAAAGAAGCGGTCTTTAAGAAGCTTGCCAATGATTATGTGGCTGCCCTGCAGTCTGCGAAGTTTGAAGCCCTTGAAAAAATCTTCGTCTCGTATGAGACCTTTGCGCCGCTGCAGAAAAAGCAACCAGTTGCTAAAAAGAAAAAAGTATACAAGTCTATAAGAGAGAAGCTTAAAAGCGACTTTGATAAGATTCAAACCAGCGCAAGCAAGAACAACGTCAATTGGCAGAAGTTGAAAATCAGTGATATCACGGTGAATTTTCCCCCCAGCGAAGCCAACAGTGGGGTGGTATTTGTGAATGTTGACTGTCTTTATCGGGGGCAGAAAGTCGATTTGAGCTTCGTGGCTATTGGTAAGGGCAAAGAGACCAGCTTGATTGAGATACCCATAAGCTACGGGGTGTTTGATAAGAAGTAATTGCGACACTCATTTTTTTTGAAAAAAGTGACTGCGTATTTCTACGAAAAAAATCTTGACCCCCATCACAACCCATGCAAAACTTGGTTTCGGGGAACGTTGTGATGCGCAGTAAAAAACAGATTTTCTTTGGTCTCTGCAGTTCGCAGGGGCCCTAGTATTTCCCAATAACTACCTATCTTTCGCTTATTGGCTGCCGTAGGTGTGGCCAGAGAAGTTTTATTTTTTTTCAGGAGGCTCTATTTATGAGTACAAAAATTGCAGATAGCTATAAAGAAGTACAAAACTACGTGGGGGGTACCTTCACCAAACACCACGGTGATTTTCTCGATGTATATTCACCCACCGACGGGCAGAAAATCTCGAAAGTGCCCTTGTCATCATCTGAACAACTTGATCAGGCGGTCATTGCCGCCCGTAAGGCCTTTGAGAGCTGGGGGCAGATGACCCTGCGTGAGCGGGCCGCTATTTTCTATCGCTACCGCGAGCTTATGATCAAATACGAAAAAGACCTGGCCCAGCTGGTGCACGAAGAAAACGGCAAAACCCTGCCCGAGGCCATGGGTGAAGTCAGCAAATCAATTGAGGTCACCGAGTTTGCCTGCTCGCTGCCCCAGCTGGCCGCTGGTGAAATCAGCGAAGTCTCAAAGGGTATTGAATGCCGCATTGAGCGCAAACCTGTGGGGGTGGTAGGCTGTATTACCCCGTTTAACTTTCCTTTTATGGTACCAAACTGGACTATTCCCAATGCCATGGTGCTGGGCAACTGTGTAGTTCTCAAACCTTCTGAGATGGTGCCTCTGAGCGCCATTCGTATTGCAGAGCTTCTTAATGATGCTGGCCTGCCCGAAGGCGTGTTTAACATCGTGAACGGCGACCGGGTGATTGTTGAGGGTATGTGCGATAACCCCGGCATTGATGCACTAACCTTTGTGGGCTCAACCAGGGTGGCCAAGCTTGTCTATGCCCGGGCTGCTTCAAATCTCAAAAGAGTGGTTTGCCTGGGTGGTGCCAAGAATCACCTGATTGTGCTGCCCGATGCCCATGAGACCATGGCGGCCTCAGACATTGCGGCCTCAATGAGCGCCTGCTGTGGGCAGCGCTGCATGGCGGCCTCGGCCATGGTGGCCGTGGGTAATGTTGACCATGTGGTTGAGGGTCTGGTACAAGAAGCCTCAAAGATTGTGCCCGGTGAGAATCTGGGTGCGGTTATATCTAAAGAAGCAAAAGAGCGCATTGAGCGCTATATCACCGAAGCCGAGAAGGCCGGTGCAAAAATTCTGCTCGATGGTCGTGGTCACAAAGTTGATGGCAAAGAAGAAGGTTTCTATGTGGGGCCCACTGTCATTGATAACGTAAAACCCGATATGGCCATTGCCAAAGAAGAAGTGTTTGGCCCGGTTCTGGCCATTATGCGCACTGATAATGTTGATCAGGCCATTGAAATTGAGAACAGCAGCGAGTATGGTAATGCTGCCGCTGTCTATACCCAGAATGGTGGTTCAGCCCGTTACGTGGCTGAGCGCGCCAGCGCTGGCATGGTGGGCGTGAATATTGGCGTGCCCGTACCGAGAGAACCTTTCTCTTTCGGAGGGTGGAACGAGTCAAAATTCGGCGCCTGTGACATTACCGGCCGCAGCTCAATTGAGTTTCTCACTAATCCACGCAAACAAACCACTAAGTGGAACCCCAAAGACAAAAAAGACTGGATGAGTTAAGCAGCACCGCAGCTGCCCCATATGTAAGGATCGAACATGACTTCTGATCAAATCAAACAACTCTGTCTAGAGCACACCCTGTTTTCATGGACGAAACAGGGTGGCCTCAACCCTATCGTGGCCGAGCGGGGCGAGGGTGTGTACTTCTACGACAAAGACGATAAACGCTACATTGATTTCTCATCGCAGCTGATGTGTGTGAACATCGGCCACGGAAATCAAAAAGTAACTGAGGCGGTGGCCGAGCAGATGAAGAAGCTCAGCTTTGTGTTTCCTGGTATGGCCACTGAACCCCGGGCTAAACTGGGCGAAGCTCTGGCCCAGCTGGCACCAGGAAATTTGAATCGTTCATTCTTTACTCTGGGTGGCTCTGAAGCCGTTGAGAATGCCATCAAGCTGGCCCGCCATCACACCGGCCGCCACAAGATTCTTACCAAGTACCGCTCTTATCATGGTGGCACTCATGGTTCAATGTCGGCCGGCGGCGACCCGCGCAAGCTGCAGGTTGATATGTACCAGATACCGGGTGTGGTACACATTGAAGACCCCTACGTCTATCGCTGCCCCTGGGGTACAAATAGCGAAGAAGACTGCTGCGAGATGGCCTTGAAGCATCTGCGCCGGGTGATTGAGTTTGAAGGCCCCGATAATATCGCGGCCATTCTCATCGAAGGCGAAAGCGGTTCATCTGGGGTGATTAAACATCCCAAAGGTTACCTGAAAGGTATTCGTGAGATGACCCGTGAATATGGTATTCTGATGATTGATGACGAGGTCATGAGTGGTTTTGGCCGCACCGGCCGTTGGTTTGCCATCGAGCACGCCGAGATTGAGCCCGACATCATGGTGATGGCTAAGGGCCTGACCTCGGGCTACCTGCCCCTGGGTGCTTTGATTGTTCAAGAAGACATTGCTAAAAGCTATGAAGAAAAGTTTCTACCATTAGGATTAACTTACTCGGCCCATGCGGTTTCTTGTGCGGCCGCCAACTCGGTCATCGACATTATGAAAGAGCAGAAGCTGGTTGAGAAGGCCCAGACTACCGGGGCCTACATTGATAAAAAGATCGAAGAGCTCAAAGAAAAACACCCCTCAATCGGTGATTGGCGCAACAGCGGTATGCTGGGCTGCATTGAGCTGGTCAAAGACCGTAAAACCCGCGAGCCCATCACACCGTGGAATGCTGCCCCCAAAGACATGGCCACCACCAATGCCATGGCTGCCAAAATTCGTGAAGCCGGCATGTTCACCTTTGTTCGCTGGAACTGGATCTTCGTAGTGCCACCCCTGATTATCACCGAAGCCCAGGTTGATGAGGGCCTCGACATTGTTTCGCAGGCCATTGCCATTGCCGACAAGGAGTACACTGGCTGATAAAAGCGTTTCAGTGTCATTGCGAAGCCATAGGCTGAAGCAATCTAGATACCAGGTGTTTGCCAGATTGCCACGCCGGCGATGCCGGCTCGCAATGACAAATAAAGCCGCAAGGAAAGAT
>CAZHLC010000290.1:0-5857 GCA_964532545.1 uncultured Leptospiraceae bacterium
TTCGCCAGCATCTCTTCGTAACCATTGTGTTCGTTGCGGTAAGTGCCTTCAGCCTGCCCTTCAGGCGGGGCATTGCCTACCCAACCATTGTTGGTATACCCCTGGTTATCTTCTTTTTCAAATTCGTTTTCAGTAAACTGAAATCACATGAAGTTCAGCTGGCAAAGATTGTTGTTCCCGTGGTCGTTCTGCTGCTTGGCCAGTGGTTCAAACCTTATGACTTCGGGTTCGGTCTTGAAGCAAGAGCTGTGCCCGCCCAGATGGCCACCTTTGTACAGAAGAATACCCCGCCTGGTAAAATGTTTAACCCTTTTAACAGCTCAGGTTACCTTATCTGGCGGTTTGATGGCAGCCCGAAACTGTTCTGGGACCCTCGGGTTGACCTCAACCTTGCCATTACCCGCGAATGGCTTAACGCGGCAGCCAGAGGCTTTGGTTTCTTTCGCTACTATCTGCGTGAGAAAGGTGTCACCTACATTCTCTACGACATTACAACTTTTCGCCAGGATATGTTTGGCAGCAAGCGGGGGTTTCATCGCTTTCCGATTAATGAGTATGCCATGGTGTATCATGACGACCTGTTTGCCGTACTGGTCGACCGCCAATGTGCGGCCTGTGCCGACTATATCAAAAAACATGAGATCACAGATTACCGCAAGGTGGCCCGGGCGGTGTTGAAGCTGAAGCGTGAGATGCTGGCAGGGCAGTAAAATCTGCTGTGTTACCCAGGCACCTGCCACGGAAATCTTATGATCGGCTTGAAGGGCCAGTACCAATCAGCCGGAAAAGCCTGTAGAATAGTTTCTTTGTTATGGAATTTCGTAACTCTCTTTTTAATACCAACCCCACGCTGAAAGATTTTGGTTCCTTTACTCACCACATCTAGCCCATTTTTTAAATCGATAATAATCTCATCGAGATACATCTCTAGTGCAATACGAACTAACTGCGATATTGTGAACCCCAGTGAGGCAGCCAGCATTCGCAAATGAAGGCCATCGGTTCCGAAGAGGCAGAGCTGGTGGCGATGCAATGGTTTTTGATTTGTTAAGTACTTAAACCTGATTTTGCGATTTAGCAGGTTCATTTCTTTATCGCGACTGAGCTCGCTTTCGCAGAGTCTAAACAGGCATAGGCGCACGATCCAGCTGTAGGTCAGGTTGTGCTTAAATGCGGTTGACTGAACCTTTTGCCAGCATTCGGGTAATAATCTGATTTCAAAAATCTCGTCTACGTGAAACATGTTCGAAGCTGCTCTCATACACGGGTAATACCCCCTGGGCGTATTTTTTCCCAGAAAACCGGCACTTTTTTTTGAGTATTTGCTTTTTTCTTAAACTTGCCACCCCCGCACCTTATTTAAGAATACCTGACTAAAGGAGAATAAACTATGCCCGTAAAAACACCGGTAAAAGTAAATAAGATCAAAGAGATTCTACCCCATCGATATCCATTTCTTATGGTCGATCGAGTCATCGAGCTCGCAGAAAATAAGATTGTTGCGATTAAGAATGTCACAGCTAATGAAGAATTCTTTAACGGACATTTTCCCATTGCCCCCCTGATGCCAGGGGTTTTGCAGGTTGAGGCCCTGGCCCAGACGGCCGGCTTATACGGGCCTTTGTATGACCCAGAAGAGTTTGAAAAAAACAAAGATAAAATGGGTGTGTTCTCAAAGGTGAATAATTGTACTTTTGAGAGCCCTGTGGTGCCTGGTGACCAGCTACGCCTTGAGGTTACCATGACCGAAGTCGAGCGTGATAAAAGAGGTAACCCTAAGAGAGTCTCTGCCAAAGGGGTGGCGACTGTTGATGGTAAGATTACCTGCCAGTGTGATCTTGAGTTCTCAATGGTACCCGCTAAGCTTCTAAGCCGTTAACCCAAATGGTGCGCCAGTTTTCTGGCGCGCCAGTATTTCTGCATCAATAATATTATTATCATGTATCTCGAAGTCAGCCACTTTGATCAGCTGAAGGCTCTAACAGAGAATTTCACTCTGGTTCTTCAAGAATATGAGACTAACCGCGAAGAACTTGTTTCGTTTCACGATACTCACCTGGCCCCCAATGGCTGGCGCGCCTTTGTTCTCAAGATGCATGGGGCCTTTGATGAACAGAACTGCCAAAAGGCACCTCATACAACCGCGTTGTTAAAGAAAATGAAGGGTTTGATCTCGGCAGGCTTTTTTTCTTTAGAGCCAGGGGCTGAGATACCTGAGCACAATGATATTGCTGGTCGAGCCATTCGTGCTCACATGGGAATGCTTATACCTGAAAATTCTGCCCTCGTTGTAGCCAATGATAGGCGCGTCTGGTCTCAGAGAGAGTGGTTGGTCTTTGACCCGGTTTCGCCTCACAGTGCATACAATCATGGTGAGCAAGAACGTATTGTTATGATTGTTGATCTCTGGCCATCTGAAAAGCGCCCTCTTAAATTACGTTTACTTAATTTTATTGATCGCCGCCGGTACTTTTTATCAAAGCGAAAGTGGGGCCGGGGTCTTGTCAGGTTTGTGAACCGCTTTGCTTTCATTGGTCGCATTCTTCGCTGGTTGCTGAAAAGTTAAACGGGCTGCGGGCTTGAAGTATCCCCAGCCCAGCAAGTGGCCAAACAACAGGCGAAACCCTTTCAGTATCGAACGTAGCGGAACCAGACGCAAAATAAGCAGGGCCCGTCTGAGGCTGAAATAAAAACGCAGTTGCGCTTTGCGAATCAGCCGGGTCAAGTTGTACCCATAGGCTGCTTCATACCATGATAGCTGTGCATTATATTGCTGTGTTTCATCGGTTATGTGCAGGGCTCGCTCGTTTTCTGTTTTGGCCAGCTCGTACAGTGGGGTTTCTGGCTGGGGCACAACTGTGAAAAAGTGAGCAATGGCAAGTTGGCTTCTGATGGCACGACTGATGGTAGCCTGCATTTCTTCTTCAGTTTCAGTGGGAAAGCCCAACATAAAGAAGCCCTTGGTGGCTATGCCACGCCGGGTAGCTTCTTTAATGGCCCAGAATGCCTTATCTATCTGTAGATGTTTTTTTATCAGTCGTTGTAAGCGTTGTGTTACGGTTTCAACCGCGATGGCCATTGAAAATGTGCCGGCTCGGGCCAGTGCATCAAGCACTTCTTCATTGAGAATGTCGGCCCGCACCCCATTAGGAAAACAAAAGTGCAGCTTGTTTCCCCACCGTTCATGTACACCATTCATGATAGATATTAATCTTTCTTTATCAAAGTTGAAAATGTCATCCATAAGGTGAAATTCTGTGACACCATGGGTTTCAACCAGATAATTAATTTCAGCCAACACTTTCTCGACCGATTGTGCCTTGAATTTCTTGCCGAAAATATCATGGCAGTATGAACATTTATAGGGGCAACCTCTCGAGGTGAACAGATAAGCATAGCGCCTTGCTTTCTGAATAAGGTTGCCATTTGGCAGGCGGCCATAGAGGTCAAAGTCGATCAAATTCCAGGCCGGTCTGGGTAGAGAGTCAAGGTTAGCTATATTATCATGCTCAGAGCAGAGGTGTAGCCCATCAGCCGTTTTATAGCTGATAGAGGGCAGATCGTTGCCAATTTGATCAGATAGATTATCGAACTCTTCAGCCCGCCAGCGGGCAATAGCCTCAGTAAATGTGCGCTCAGCCTCACCTTCGAAGACCCAGTCAAAATCACTTTGTTTAAGAATTTCAGAGCTGCGATGGTTAGCGTAGGGGCCACCCAGAACTGTCAGTATGTCGGGGTTAAGCTCTTTGCAGATAGTAGCAATTTGCCGGGCCGCAATGGCCTGACAGTTCAACGCACTGACACCGATTACATGTGGCTGGTAATGCTGCAGGTTTTCTTTGAGCCAGTGGGGTTCAAGACCATGGGCGTTCATATCAAGCAGGTCAACCTGCACGTCATCGAAACGCTCTTGCAGTGCCGAAGCAAGGCATAACAACCCAAGAGGAATCGCCGCCAGATAGGGTTTGACTTCTTTCTGGTATGGTTTAATTAACAGAACTTGAAGCATGTTGTGAACGGTAAGCCTGGTTGGCATCACTGCGGGCTACGGGTTGTTTCAGTAGCACCCGTCTTAATTTCTCTCTGAATAGCCCCAGGGGTTTGAAGTAAGCCCCCGGTTTATCAAGCAACGTCTGGCGTATAAAACCAAGAACCCTGATCAAAAAGAGCCTTTTGTCTTTAAAATCTCGCAGAATTCGATACATGCGTGGTGGTTGCAGATAAAAGAGAAGGTTTGCCCATTTCTTCTTACGAAAGAATTTTTTGTCGGGCATTTCACTCAAATTAATTTTCTGCAGCACATAGGTGTTATCATAAACCCGGGCTTCGCTTTCAAGCAATCGTTCATTCAAAGCGATTTCGTGAATCTTGGTACCCTGAAAAGGGGTGACGGTGAAAAAATAGGCAACATGCAGCTTTGAGCGGGTAGCAAAATTGATGGTCTGCTGCATCTCTTCTTCAGTCTCGGTAGGAAAGCCCACCATAAAAAACCCAACGGTAAAAATGCGGCGCTTTGCAAAGGCTGCGATGGTCTTTTCGATCTTCGTTAAATCAAGATGCTTTTTCATATACTTCTGCAGCCGAGGCACGGCACTTTCAATGGCGAGGGCGGTGAAATCACAGCCTGCCTTATGCAGAAGGTCGATCTGCTCTTCGCTTAAACGATCACCGCGCAAACCATTGGGAAAGGTAAAGTTAATATCAAGACCTTTGTTGATAATCAAATGCATGATGGCTTCGAGGCGTTCACCATCCCAGTTAAAAATGTCATCAAAAAATTCGAAGTTACGAATACCATGCTCTTTGATGAGGCGCTCAACCATACCTACAATGTATTCTGGCGAATGAGCCCTGAAACGTTTACCCTGTATGGTATGGCAATAGTTACAGCGGTAGGGGCAGCCACGGCTGGTCATCATCGACATGTAGCGTCGCCTGTATACGGGTGTCATGGCGGTCTTTTTATAGTAGCCTTCAATATCAAGCAGGTGCCATGCAGGGTGTGGCATTCTGTCTAAATCAAAGTTGAAAGCCCGCTGGGGTGAGAACTCAATCTCTTTGTCTGTTCTGAATGCAATGCCAGCTACGTTCTGCCATGGTTGTTCTTTTTCAATGTGTTGCAGCAGTTCGGCTAGAGTCTCTTCACCTTCGTTGATTACGGCGATGTCAACATTGCCACACTCTAAGGTTTCATCGGGGTAGGCTGTGGGGTGGGGGCCGCCGGCAATCACCAATGTAGTGGAATTAATCGATTTGCAAAAGGCGGCAATGCGATGCATGCTTGCTGATTCGGCGGTCAGGGCGCTGATACCGATTACGTCGGGTTCGAAATGATTAAAAGCCTCGTTAATTGCCTGCTGCCAGTCTTCAACCAGGTAGGTGTCAATGACCTGGCTCTGCCATTGAGCGCGCTCAGCAACCACAGCAGCCAGCGAAATCAGCCCCAGTGGGGGTGAAACTGTCTCAAATTCGCTGTGATCAGCGCTGGCCTTTATAAAAAGAATCTTTTTCTGCACCCGGGTTATTATTTCCTTTCTGATGCTTCAGGGCCATCTTTTATATCTGGCCAGCCCACAATATGCAGTTTGCACCAGGTATCATAGACATCTAGCCATTTTTCGAAGGTGGCCTGCGATTTCATATGGGGGCGCAGATCATTCATTACCTTTGTGTAGCCAGCTACATAATGCCGGCAATGATTGCAGTCGATGTTGGCGATACAGCATTCGTCATCGCTGTACGAAAAATCTGTATGATACTGGCGATGGTATGGTTTATTCAGTATGGGGCAGTTTGCGGCCCGTCCGGTTTCAGGGTTAATTTTCCATGGGATATCTGGCTGGTTAATAAATTCATT
>CAZHLC010000291.1:0-5856 GCA_964532545.1 uncultured Leptospiraceae bacterium
ATGGAAGGTGACTTCAGAAGCCAGGTCATCAACCCCTTCATTGAAGACTACACCATGGGCAAAACGCCCAACCCCTGCGTGCACTGTAATACCTACGTGAAGTTTGGCGGTTTCTATGAAAAGGCTGAAGCCATGGGTTTTGATTTAATTGCGACCGGCCACTATGCCCGGGTTGAGCAGACCGCCTCTGGTCGTTATGCAATTTACCCGGCAAAAGATGCAGGCAAAGATCAGGCCTATTATCTCTATGGTCTCAGCCAGAGTGCTCTGGCCAAAACGATTTTTCCGCTGGCGGGGTTGACTAAGGCCGAAGTACGCCAGATTGCTGCAGATAATAGTATCCCCGTTGCACAGAAGCCCGAATCGCAAGAGATCTGTTTTATACCCGAAAATAATTACCGCGAGTTTCTAAAAAAAGAGGGCGTAGAATTTCAGAAAGGTTTTATTCGCAATACCAGGGGCAACATTCTAGCTAAACACAGCGGCAAAGAAAACTATACAGTGGGCCAGAGAAAGGGCCTGAACCTTGCGGTGGGCCATGCCCTCTATGTGCTTGAAATCAGAGAAAATGGCGATGTTATTGTGGGTAACCGCGATGAGATGAACCAGCGTGAGTTTATTACCCTCGATGCAACTTTTCAGGGGATCGAACCAGAAATTCTCAAGCAGGGCCCTGTTCAGGTGCTGGCCCAGATTCGCTACAACAGCGAACCGGTTGCGGCCACCATTGAATATCTGTCAGATAACATGCTGAAAACAACCTTGCAAGAACCAGCATGGGCGGTAACCCCGGGGCAGGCCGCAGTTTTCTACGACCCAGAAGAAAAGTTTATTGTTGCAGGCGGTAAAATCGCCCGCAAACGTTAATCAGGAAAGTCTCGATAAACTGCTTTCATATAGGCGCGATAAAGTCGTTCGCGCACTACTTCATCGCCCTCAAGGGCCAGGGCATTCTCAAGGGGTTGAATGGCCTCACGTATTTTGAGATCAATGATGTAATCGGCGGCATAGTAGCGCACCCAGCGATCACGGCTCTTCAGCTTTTCAATCAGCTGCTGGCGGTTTTCGAGGGTATTTTCAAGCACAATGATTGAGCGCAGAATATCAACATGGTTGCGCTCAACCTTTTCATTTTTAAGGCGCTCTTTCAGTTTTACCAGTGAGTTAATGTTACCAATCAGCCCCATTGAGTGAGCGGCCATGCGTCTTACCTTGGGCTCGTTCGCAACCTCAAGGGTCTGGTGCTTATCAGCCATAAAGTCGTACAAGAAGGTTGCTGAATTATAGTCACCAATGTAGCCCAGGGCTAGAATCATCACGGCCATGAATTCGATACGATTAATGCGATCAGATTCTTTTTCTACTTCGTTTTTCTTTTTGAGCTCAGAGGCCCAGACAGCCTGCTCACGAATCATGTCTTTCAGGGCTTTATTCACAAATTCGCCCTTGCTTTTTTTACCAGACATTAACACACCCAGATACTGGGCGCTTTCTTTACGAATTTCATGGTCAGGGTCTTTCAGGTTATCAACCAGGGCGCGCACACAGAAGGTATATCGCCCACCACCACATTTGCGAATGGCTTCGATACGGGCCTGCTTGGTGCCAACTCTTGCAATTTCAGGCAGGTTAGAGTTTTCACCTACCGAGCCCTTGATAAATGATCTTTTTTTGGCAAAGGCTGCAGGGGTAAGCATACCCAGGCTGAGCAGGGCTATTATGACTTTACCGGCCAGCCGCTTTTCTGCAATTGTAATAAAACGGAGCATATATATTACATTTCGACGCATCGCACCTACAAAGTCAACTGTTAAGCTGAAAAAAATAACCCCTACCTATGGCCATCATCTATTTCTTTAAAGTACTCTTCAGCGGTTTGGTTGAGCTGGGCCGCCAGACCTACAGTCTACTGAAGCAACTACTGCTTAGGCTGCCTTTTTGGGAAAGAGTTCATTGGTTTTTTTCCCTGTTATGTCTCGTTCTGCTGCTGCAACCCTGGCGGGGTTATGATATCGCCCTGGGTGAGCAGATGCACTATCATAGAATCTATAGCGATGACTTTCTTCTCTTTGTGATACTGTTTGGCGCATCTCTGTCACCAGCCATCTTCTATTTTGCAGATGGTTATGCTCAAGAGAAGTACAAGAATGTGGCCCTGGTCGTAAGGCTTCTTGGCCTTGGGGCCGTGTTGCTGCTTTTCTTTCTGAACGTATTATTCGCTGAAAGAGTGGCAAATACCACCGAAGCCAGTTTTACCTGGCAATTCTATCTATTCGGAATTTCAGTTTTAATTGATTCAGTGGTCGGATACATGGGCATAAAATTTATGCCCAGTACCCCTCTAAGAGTTGAATAGCCGCTTGTTCGTTGATCGAGGCAGCCCGCTTTTTGCGGTCTTTCGATAACAACCTGGCGCTAGAGCTCACTGCAGTTGCATTGAACTCTTTCTTTAAAAGAGATTCAAAACTCACCGCCGGTGCGTTCTGCTGCTCTTTTAATGCCAAGCTACCCTGAACTTGACCAAACCCTCTTTTATTACCTCTGTTTCTTGATTGAGCCAAAAAGCCCGAACCAAGGCCGCTTACTTTGTAATTAATATTCATAGTCGTTACAACTACAAAGTCAACTACAGAGACTTAACTATTGTTAAGTACACAGAATATAGTAATAAATGAAATAGGTGGCAATTTTTTTGTAGAAGAGACATAAAAAAGTGAACTTTTTCGGGGCTTTGAGGTCGGTGGTAATGTAGTTGACATGCCTTGTAAAACTTGTGATTTGAAATGCGGTGGAAGTCAGGGGAGAAGCAAAGGCCAGTAACGTTCTGCGTATCGGTGAGAGTACCCTGCGCGAGCTTGATGAGAAAGTTAAGGCCTTTCGCACTATAAATCTCAACGTAAAGAAGCGCCGTTTTATTATCTCTCGCGAAGATATTCGTGGCCCCGATAACAGCATCATTGTTAAAAAGGGTGAAGACATTGATCTGGCCAAGGTCAAGTTGATGGCCCGCCATTTCAAGGCCGAGCAGGTTTTTAAAACATTTCAGCCTGACGAAGGTATTGTGCTGATTACCGACATGAATACTCCTGCTGGTATTCAAATGTCTATGGATATGGTGACCCAGATCATGAACATAGGCGGGGGCGCCTATGAAGCCTTTATTGATCGAGTAGACAGCTTTAAAGAGCTATCAACCCTGCTCAGCAAGGCGCTGTTTCCTAAACTTGTGGTAATTGGTTTTATACCTACCGAAAAAATGCAAGAAGAAGTGGCTTTCTACCATGTGGTGAAACGTTTTGACCCCTATATTCGCATGATGGAAGTCAACCACACCCAGATCAAACCCAACCCTGTTTTGCCCAAGCTGAAACAGGTGGTGATTGCCCCCGAAGACCGCGACTCATGGAAGCGGTTCATCGTTGAAATTATGCAGGTTTACACCCAGCCGTATTCAATCGAAGACCGGTGAGTATTTTATACATTCTTGTTACGAATATCTATCTGAGCACGGCCCTGCCGTTCCCCTTTATTTTTACTCAGCAGAATAAAATTGTAAATCAGAATACCAACCGCCCGGTCACACCGGCTGCATGCATCGACCATGCCGTGTTGAAACTGCGGGTAGAGCAGGCCAGTGAGTATGCTTTTCTGAGCCGCTGCGAAAAGAAATGGCAGATTTTTGACAAAAACCGGCGGCCCATAGCCCCGTCTTCACTGGCTGCCCAGAGTAAAAATACCTTCTTTGTGTTAGAGCAGGGTGCCCAACTTGTCGCCGCCATTGACCACAAGAAAAACCAGCAGTTAGCGATTTTTGAAGCAAAAAAGAGCCAGTTGATCAGGCATGCCAGGGTGAATCTGAGCCCAGAGCGCTCGGCCCGGGCCCTGTTCAGTTTTAAAAAAAACTGGTATCTGCTTACTGAAAAAAGCCTGCAAAAAATTACACCGTTCAGTCTGGTACACAATAACGACTGGGCTAACTACTACATTATGCGGCTGGGCCATTTTCAGCTGGTTGAAAACCAGCGCCTATTGCTGATGACTTTTAAAAGGCCGGCCCTGGCAGTGGCGGCTTATGATCTAACCGAGAAAAAATGGCTCACAGTGCCCCCGGCGGTGCTCTCAGAAGATCTCAGAAGGGCCTTTAAGCAGAACAATGTGGTGCTTAATCTTTCACAGGCAACCAGCCTTTCTGAGCGGCGTCAATATTTTGAGGTGCTGGTGAACCAGAAAAAACGGGCCCAGAGCCCTTATCACAGCCCGGGCGAAGAAGTACTTCTGCCTCTGAAAATGAAAAATGGTCGCCAGCTGCTTAAGTGTATTCGCTTTTTGGCCCGCAGCCCTGGTAAATACAGCAAAGATAAAAATATTAACCAGCTAAATGGCATTTCGCTCGATATTAAAAGAAATAAACTCTATTATCTGGTTCTGCGTAAGGGAGCATTAACCGATGAAAAGCCTTTTAAACTACAAATTCTCATTTTTGATCGCAGTTTGCTTAAGCAGTAGTCTGTTATTTCAGGCCGAGGCAGCCCAGAAGCGCCTTGATGATGAACGGGCTATTTTAAAACTGAAAGTGCAGCTGAAACAAAACCCTAATGACGCCAAGGCCCTGTTTCAAATGGGCTGGTACATGCAGAAGCGCAACTTTCACCAGCAGGCTCAAGAATATTATTTGAAGTGTCTGAAAAATGAACCCCGCTATGTGAGTGCCGTCATCAATTTAGGAAACATTGCCCAGCGTATGAAAAAATACCAGAGGGCAAAGGGGTACTATCTGCGGGCCATTAAAATGCAGCCCGACTCATCAGATGCTCATTACAATCTGGGCACTCTCTATATTAAACAGAAGAATTTTTTTGGGGGAATCAATTCGTTTGAAAGAACCCTGGCCCTTGAGCCACGCAATAAATCGGCACTTTTAAACCTGGCTTCGATCTATCTGGTATTGTACAAAAAGAAGCCCAGCAAACACTATTTAAAAATAGCTAAAACCCACCTGGTAAAAGCCAGCCGCATCGACCCCCGCTATGGCCACGTCTATTTCAACCTGGCCCGGGTCTATGAATACGAAGACAAAAAGTCGGTGGCCATTCAATACTATAAAGAAGCTATTCGTTTTTACAGCCGCAATCACCGCTTCAAGCGTAAGGCGCAAGAGCGCATTGTTTATCTGCGCAGCTTGATGTAGGGCGGCTGGGCACCAGAGCAGTTGGGCGCATGGCAGGCTATCTCAGAATAAAAAAAGTTCGTTTTTGGTGGGAAATTTTTCGTATTTGAGCGTAATACATTATTTAAATTGTAGTGAAGGTATTCTTTGTCTGAATACACAATGTTAAAAATGTCACTTGCTGTGCTTGCTTTTGCCTTGGTGGGTGCGTGGCTATTCCATCGATTATTATGATGAATATGCTGAGAGGCATCGACCGTTCAATAAAAGAAGGTGATTAGAAACTGCAGCAGTATCTGATTGAGATGAACCTTTTTAATAGAGCCGCTGATCGACGTAATGAGGCCGCCAACAGGCGTCATGAGAAATGGTTTAAAGAGCTGGGTTATACGGCCCGGGCCATTTTAGAAAATGTTGATGAGCCCGATGATGAAACAAGCTGAGTTTATTTAAGGCTGACAATCAGTCGCTTAACTACAGTTTCGGTGCCGGCAGTTTCTTGCTGCATCTTAATACTTACGTAGCGGTAGCCACCAGTAAAATCAATACCTGAATCAGTGCCCTTAAAATCAAAACGGTTGCCAATTTCCCTATTGGCCTGATCGATGGCGTTGGTTAGTTCGTGCTGTTCTATTTCCGAAACAACATCAAATGATGGCATTGAAATTACTCCCTGGTTTGGCTGATAG
>CAZHLC010000292.1:0-5854 GCA_964532545.1 uncultured Leptospiraceae bacterium
GAGTTTGCTGAAGCCCTGGCAGAACAAGACTGTTTCGTTTACATCGACAACATAAACAACACGCTTTTCAAAGCCATTAAGATTACTGGCAAACAGAAGTATTTTCGCTTTGTTCACCAGGGTGAATATATTTCGCGCCAGTTTGGTTCTGGCGGCCCGCGCTGTTAATTTAAACCAGCGCGCAGGCCATGCTGCTGTAATCGGCTTTATCAGAAGCAATTTTCGCTCTGAAAGCCTCTATAATTCTAAAATCGCTGATGAGAAAGGTGCCGGGCAGCTGGCTCACGTCGGCTTCTGGCTTGCCAAGGCCATGATTGTCAAGCAGACCTGCCTTTAAACCACGTAACAGCACCTCGGGTGAAAAGAGCTCGCTAACCCCGCCTTTTTTCAAGTTGAAAGCCGCATAGAGTCGCTGGCTTGAGTCGCTGAAGCGTGAAGCCTCTTCAAACCCATACTCAGCAAAGAAGGGCTGGGCCTTCTGCTCAGGGCTCATGGTTACGAAGGCAATTTTGATGCCCGTAGTCTCAAACAGCTCTTCATGCTCTTTCAGTTCGCTGACTGTTTCTCTGCAGAAGGTACAACCCTGATGGCGCAGAAATACCAGAAGTGTCGGGTGTTTGCAGAGGTTGTAGAGCGAGTTGCCATGTTGGTCAAAATATTCGCTGGTGAGTTCGTAGTCAATTTGCATGTCAATAGTATAGAAAAAACATTAGACACTGGCAATCATTTTGTGTTATTTAGGGGCAAGGATGTATAAATTATGAATATGATAGCGAAGCCAAACCCCGAAGCGCTGAATCTGGGAATCACCGAAGAAGAGCAGGAAGTTGTAGACCTCGTACACGAAGTATGTCGTAACGAAGTTCTGCCTGCAAGAGAGCGTCTTGATGAGCATGAAGAGTTTCCCCATGAGATACTGGCTAAGTTTAAAGAGGCTGGTCTATACGGGGCGTTGTTTCCTGCTGAGTATGGCGGCCTTGGTCTTGGTACACACTTAACTGGCCTTTTGGCCGAAACCATCAGCGAATATTGCCTTGGTGTGAACACTGCCTTCAATGCCACAGCCCTGGCTGCTCTGCCCATCTATTATGGCGGCACTGAAGAACAAAAAAAAGAATATCTGGGCCGCTTCGCAGCGGGCGAGGCCATTGGCGCCTTTGGTCTTTCTGAGCCCAACGCCGGCTCTGATGTGCCAAACTTGCAGACAGTGGCCGAGAAGAAAGGCGACAAATACATTTTAAACGGCACCAAGCAGTGGATCAGTAACGCCGGCGTAGCCGATGTTTATACGATCTTTGCACTGACCAAAAAATCAAGGGGGCCCCGTGGTATCTCTTGTTTTATCGTTGAAAAAGATACTCCGGGCCTGTCATTCGGGGCTCTTGAGCGCAAAATGGGCATTCGCTGTTCGCACACCCGCCAGGTAATCATGGAAGATGTTGAAGTACCCGCAGAGAATCTGGTGGGTTTAAAAGAGAACAAGGGTTTTATTCATGCCTTTAAAACCCTGGTAGCTTCGCGCCCCTCTGTAGCTCTGTCTGCGGTGGGTGTGGCCCAGGGGGCCTATGTTGAGGCTGTAAAATATGCCGCCCAGCGCGAACAGTTTGACCGTAAGATTATTAACTTTCAGGCGATTCAGCACATGCTGGCCGACATGGCTGTAAAAATTGAAAATGCCCGGTTGATCTCGTACAAGGCTTCACGTTATGCTGCAGCCGGTCACCCCGAAGCCGCGCGTTTCTCGGCCATGGCCAAGTACTATGCTTCAGAGGTTGCGGTTCAAGTGGCTGACGATGCTGTGCAGATTCACGGGGGCTATGGTTTTACCAAAGATTATCCGGTTGAGAAGATGTACCGCGATGCCAAAATTCTCACCATCTATGAAGGAACCAGCCAGGTGCAGAAAAACGAAATCGGCGCCTTCATTATCAAAGACGCTCAGGCTATGCAGTCATGATTTCAGGGGTAATCAACACTCTTGATAGCCTGCTTGATAAGACTGTTGTCTTCGGCTATGACCGTATAGGTTTTAAGGTCAGGGCGAAGGCCTTTAATAAGGCCGATACCGACGTCGACTTAAGTGGCCGGGTGGCCCTGGTGACCGGGGCCAATGCAGGCATTGGCCGGGCCACCACCGAGGCCCTGGCTGAGCGCGGTGCCCAGGTGATCATGGTCTGTCGCAATCGCAGCAAGGCCGAGACCATAATTGCTGAGTTGAATAGCGATTACCACCTTGAGCTTGAAATTGCAGACTTATCTGAAAAAAAAGATGTGCAGCAATTACTTAAGCGGCTGCAGAAAAAATACCAGACCATTGATATACTGGTGAACAATGCCGGTGTAATGCTCGATGAGCGTGAAGAAAACTCTGCTGGTCTCGAAAAAACTTTTGCCATCAATACTCTGGCCTACTACCGGCTCATCGAAGGTCTCAGGCCGCTGTTAAAAAAATCAACCGATGGGCGCATCATCAATGTTTCATCTGGCGGAATGTATCTGGCTGCCCTTAACAACGAAGATCTGTTTTGGCAAGAGCGCCCCTTCGATGGGGTTAAGGCCTATGCTGAAACCAAGAGGCAAGAAGTCATTATGACTGAAGAGCTGGCGGCCAGTTTGCTTGAAGATGGTATAACGATCAATGCCATGCACCCGGGCTGGGTGAATACAGATGCAGTCAAAACCTCAATGCCGACTTTCTATTCAGTAACCAGGGCCGTTCTGCGTGAACCCTGGCAGGGGGCCGATACCATTGTATGGTTGGCCATAAACCCACAATTGAAAGATACCACCGCAAAATTCTGGTTTGATCGTAAAGAGCGCGAACCTCACCGGCTGGCCTCAACCCGTGCTTCACAGGCCGAGCGCCAGAAGTTTATGGCGAGATTAAGAGAACTGGCCTGAGAGGTTGCCAGCCCTTAGCTGTTTTTCTGCCTCGTAGTTGTCGCGAACTGCCTTGGCGGTGGCCGGTGAACCGAAAACTACCTTCAGTTTATTGCGAAGGCCCTGTACTGTAAACAGGTCTCGAAAGTGAAGAACGCCCCCTGCGCAAAGAGATCGAGGTCAATGCCAAAGGGCTTTTGCAGATTATCGAGGGTATGCTGCGAGAAGGTGTCAAACGTAAAGAGATCAGGCCAGTCGATACCTGGCAGGTCACTACTTTTCTCTGGGGTATGATGGATAGTTTGCTGCTGTTAGAAGAGCGCCAGAATCTTGCTTTTATGAACACCTTGTTTGAGAAGGTGCTTGAGCAAGCTCTACAGATTATTGGCCAGGGGCTGGCAAACCCCAGTTAGGTACAAAACTACTTGACAATCTGATCTTTTTCTTCGGCGTACTGCCTGTGCCGATGAACCAAGAAAAGAACCGGCCAGTGCGGGCCCTTGTTTTGATGAGTGGTGGCCTTGATTCAAGCATCGCTGCCAAACTGCTGCTTGAACAAGATATTGAAGTCATTGGCCTTTATTTCTATACCGGTTTCTGCATTACCGCGCAGAAAGCCAAAACTGGCCGCAAAGAAAAGTCATACACATCTGACGTTGTTGATGTTGCCAAAGAGCTTGGTATCAGGCTCGAGATGCTTGATGTAAGCAAAGAATACGTACCCATGGTTTCTAAACCGAAATATGGCTACGGCAAGAATATGAACCCCTGCATTGATTGCCGGGTATTCATGCTCACAGAGACCCGCAAGCTGCTTGATTTCTTTGACGCTGATTTTGTAGCCACAGGCGAAGTTGTAGGCCAGCGGCCCAAGTCACAGAAAATGCATACCCAGAAGCTGGTGGCAGAAGAGGCCGAACTCGAAGGTTTACTGGTTCGCCCACTCTCAGGCCAGATAATGCCACCCACGATACCCGAGCAAAAAGGGTGGCTCAAGCGTGATAAACTCGAGAACATCTATGGTCGCTCACGCAAAAGACAAATTGAGTTGGCCAAAAAATGGAATATTACTGCGGCGGCTACCCCTGCCGGCGGCTGCTGCTTTCTGGCTGATGAAACGTACAGTACCCGTTTTAAAGAACTTGTAAACGAACGCCAAGAGCTACTAGATCTCAACAAAGCCCCACCTTTAAGCCAGCAAGATGTTATTCTGCTGGGCCTGGGGCGCCATTTCAAAGTGCGCCGTGGCCTGCGTCTTCTGTGTGGCCGCAATGAAGGTGAGAATAAGCTGCTCAGCTTTCATGCCCGCGGGCGTGTGCTGGTGCGCTCACATGCTGATTTGCCCGGGCCCTCGGCAATTTTAGATGAGATTTCGGGAGTGAATATCGAGCCATTGCTGGCTGACCTTGATGGCTGGCAGACTGAATTCAACAGTGAATTGGCGGTTCTCACTGCATTTATTCAAAAGAACGGCCTCAATCTCGATGCCCGTGATTTGGCCATCAGTGCAGCGATTGTGGCCCGTTACACAGACCATGAGGGTCTCAGCATGGTACCCATTGTTTTTGAATACACCTCTGAAAAAGGCGAACAGCTTGATATTTGCCAGGTTGAAATAAAGCCCTTTGAGCAGCAGAGTATACTGCAGGCCCGGGCCATCATCAAAAAATAAAACGTTTCACAGCTAAGGGGCAACGGCTATTTTGCCTTGTGTGCATAGCTGAAATTTTGCTGTAAAAACAAAATTTTGCAAGTCTCACTAGTTGGCCCATGATGTTTCGTTTGCTGATCTCTGCTGTATTATGTGTCATTTCTATATCTTCTCTGCACGGGCAGGCGGGTGCACAGATTAAGCCAAAGAAGCCCGTAGCAAAGCCGACCGAAAAAGAGAACGAGAAAGAAAAAGAACAGAAAAAACAAGCAGAAAAAAAAGCTGAGAAAAAGCTGCCCATGGGCAACACTGAGCCTCTATTAAAAAAGGGAATCATTAACGTTTTTATTCACTACTCATATTTCACCCTGGGGGGCCTTACCAATAACAGCAACCAGCTTGGTGATCTGTTTCAAGGCAAAGAAGTCACTACCTATGCCAAGGGCTTTGGTGATACTTTCTCGATGACCACGGCGAGCTCACAGAACCCTACCCCCTTAAACAGCAACTTCGGTTATGGGCTGGCCTGGGGCTTTGATCTAAAAGGGTCAGAGCCCATTTCAATTGAAATGAGCATTATAACCATGGGCCTCTTACCATGGACGACGCTCGATGAAAGCACCACCATGACCCTGGTTGAAAACTGCAAAACTACCATCTGTCATCTTGAAAACTCAGGCTTCGTAGACAGTACTACGAAAAAAGGCGAATACAGTTTCAGTGCGGCTGTAAGCGAAGAGCTGGTGATCACTTCACCCATGTTCGGGGTCAACTATGCCCTGACAAATCTGGGTACCGGTGAGCTACAGGTGGGAATTGCGGCCGGGGCTATCTTTGCCTCGCACCGGCAGCAGATTCAGTTCAGCTCGGTTAGATCTGATGATAGCTCATCAACTGTGGCCAAGGCCCTCGAGGGCCGTATTCAACGCACCTCTGTGGGTGACTTTGGGCCCATTGCGGCCCTGCACCTTGCCTATGACTTTCCGCTGTTTGCGGCCATGGGGGGCCGGGTCAAGCTGGGTTTTCACTATGGCTTTGTTGATCTGCAGCAGACAACCACCGGTACCCTGAACTCAATCATCGGCGGAACAGAAGTCTCGGTAAGCCCGATCAGTGAACTTGGTTTTGCCCCTGAGAGCACAGTTCGTCTTGAGTTGATGGGTGCCTTTTTACAGGCCGGCATCGTTTTTTAGCAGCTGGTTTTCAGTTTTTCTTACGAAAGCTTACTCTGATGGGTAGCTCATTCAGCTTTAACAGCGATCTCAGTCTTGAGGTAATAAAACGCCGAATGTTGTGGCCCACTCTTGCCTTGTTAGCAAAAAT
>CAZHLC010000293.1:0-5854 GCA_964532545.1 uncultured Leptospiraceae bacterium
TCGCAGCGATGCGCCCATCTGCGATGCCACCTCGTTTAACCCCGAGCAGTGTATCGAAGCCGATGTGCAATTATACAAGGTGTTTACCGCCCCCGAAGCTGCCCTGTTCAGCAACGACCGTTTTTCGGGCGATTTTAACGGCGATGGTTACACCGACTTTCTACTATTCGACCGCAACGAACGCGAGTTTATTCTGGGCGAAACCACCAACTTTGCCAACGGCACCCCCACGATTAACTTCAAAACGTGGTCGGCCATACCCTCGGGTATTTCGAGTGAGATTACCCGCTGGTTGCAGGGTGACTTTAATGGCGATGGCCGCACCGACATTGGCTTTTATTCAAAAGACGACAACAACTTCTGGATAGGTGAGGCCACCCCCAACGGCCTGCGCTACCGCATTTACAACAACCTGAGCTTTGGTGGCCCCGACGGCAGCCGGGTTATGGCGGCCCCGGCCCCCGAAGATGAGGTGGTGATTGCCCAGGGCGAGGCGCTGGTGGTTGATAGCGGGGCCAACAAAACCTACCGCACCACCTACCAGTTTAACGGCAACCCCAATGAAAACAAGGGCGAGCAGGTTTTTACCGGCTGCTTCAGCGCGGCTGGCTGTGGGCCCAGCCCCGAGCAGCTGATCTATGATCGCGAAAACCATACTTTTCACTACAAAAAGCTGGGGCAGAGCCTTAACGAGGGCGTTTTGGCAGTTGATCTAAGCAGCAGCGATCGCACGCTGTTAACCCAGGGCTCGCCCTTTAAGGTAACCGCCAGTGGTAAAGATGAGCTGCTCTACTATGATAAAACCCCCACCAACCACGAGTTCAGGGCCATTTCGCACAGCTCGGGCAGCAGCTTTAATGCGGTGCTGCATGCTGCCTTTAACGATGCGGCAGTTAATAACTTCAACATTGGCGAGAGCGCCTATTTGCTGAACGACTTTAAGGGCACAGACTCGGCTAGCCAGCTGCTGGTGCTTGATGATCAGCCAGGGGGCGGCACGGCCCGCTTTGTTCTGGTTGAAGGCGGGGTCACCACCAACCTGGCCATTACTGGTATAATACCGGCGGGCGATGTGCCGGCCGGCCAGCTATCGTTTAAAAACATGTTTCGCTCGGGCTCGGGCACCAACCGGGCCAACCGCAAACTGTTTCGTTTTTTCGCGGGCAAATTTTCAAGTCAGATCGGCGGCACCCGGGCCGAAGTGCTGCTGGTTGATCTGCGCAGCGGCACTCATAAATATTATCTGGGTAAAATCAATACCCTGGGCACCGAAATCAATTTCAGCCAGCTGACGGCTATTGGCGATGTAAACCTGCCGCAGAACAGCGGCGAAACCTATGAAGAACAGCGGGCCGCCAGGGCCATGGCGGGGCTAAGTACGCCGGTTATTCGCTTTTTTAACCGGGTAAATGGCAAGGTGCAGCTGCATACCATTGAGGCCACGGCAACCACAGTTAAGGTAAACCACTATGGCCAGCTGGCTACTACCCTGGCCTTTAAGGGCCAGTATGATCATCAGAACCGGCCGGTATTTGTTGATAGCTCGGTAAACCCGCCCAGGCTGAAGGTGGGTACGGTGAGTGGCTCATCGCTGAACCTTGCCAATGCTACCACGTCAGAATATCCACCCGTTCAAATAAAACGTGATGACCTCTACACCAAGGTCTACCCCTTTCGGTGGATTCAGGGCGACTACAACGGCGATGGTAAAACCGACATTGGTATTTTTCATCTGAAAGAAAACAAGTGGTACTATGCCATGACGCAGGGCACTGTTCCTGATTTAATTGAGAAGGTCGAGAACGGCATTGGCGGCTTTTACAACTTTGCCTATGCCAACTCGTCGAGCTTTGATAACACCGGCGCCGATGCCATAGCCGATTTGGCAGTAAACTACAAGGTCTGTACCGAGCTTGAGGTGAACGACGGTCTGGGGCAGATTGTAAAAAACAAATATGAGTATGAGGGTGGCTTCGCCTTTTCATCGTTCATTAACGACCGCAAAGAAACCGACTTCTTTGGTTTTAAAAAATTCACCACCATTGATGGGCTGGGCTCGAAAACCGTAAACACCTATAACCAGATGCCCTATGGCGACTACCGCGACAACCGGGCGCTGGCAGGTGCAATTGCAGAGAGCAGGTTTTTAGGGTACGATTCTCAGCAGTATTCATCAAGCAAATTTGATTACGAAATTAAAAAAATTCGCACCACCTATAACGGCCCGGCCGCTGAAAGCGGTATTACCACCTCTTACTGGCCCCTGCAGACCAGAACAGAAAAGTTTATTCGGGGTACGAAAACCGAAACCAGCCTCACAACTGTGCAGCTGGCAGCGGGCGGCAGCCAGTATCGGGTGCAAGATCAGACAGTGTCGGTTACAGACCACTATTCTGATGCGCAGAACCCCGAAGTTACCCAGACCACGTTTACAGAATTTGAAATCGTACCAGCCACCAACCAGCAGCGGGTAACCAGCAGCAAAAGCCTGGTGGGCACGGCCTATGAAACCACCACTACGAATACCTATGACAGCAAGGGTAATCTAACCCAGGCCACCACCAGCTATACGGGCTCGGGCCTCGACACGGTGGCCAACCGGGTCAACGAGCGGGGCTATGACGGTTATGGTAACCTTATTTTTCAGCAAGACTCGTCGGCCACGCCAGTGCGCCGCACCGAGTTTGATTATGACACCCGCCTCTACCAGTTTAATACGGTTGAGCGCATGATCACCGGGGGCACCCCCATAAGCCAGACGGTGACCATCAACTATGGCTCGGCCTTTGGCCAGGCCACCGATGTGGCCGACCCCAACGGCAATAAAACCTTCTTTGACTATGACAGCTTTGGCCGCATTGAGCGGGTGCGGGCCGAGACCGACTCGGGTACCGAAACCCTGTCTGATTTCAGTTATTCAACCCAGCTGCCCCTGTCGGCCAAAACCACCCAGTATACAGGGCCGCGCACCAGCAGCAATACCGCCAGCGAAAGCGAAACCAGGGTGTTTAAAGACGGCCTGGGCCGCGAGATTCAGACCATCTCTAGCGGTAACGATGTGGCCGGCCAGCGCTACATTAAAACCGGCAAAACTGTCTATGACCCGCTGGGCCGGGTTATTCGCCAGTCGCAGCCTAACTGGGCGGCCGACGATGAAATCAACACCTATCGCAGCCACAGCGGCGAGCGCAACCCCACGGTGACCGAATATGACGCCTCGGGCCGGGTCAAAAGCGTAACCTCGCCCAGGGCCGATGCGGCCGAGGCCGTAACAAAGGTCACCACCACATATAACGACCCCTATGAGGTGGTAGTCACCCACAGCATTGGCCAGGGCAAACGCACCGTGAAAAACGGCCGGGGCCTGCTGCTGTCGGTTGAAGACTTTGGCCCCTCGCTCTCGGCCAAGATGGCCTTCTGCTATGATATTGCGGGCAACCGCAGCAAACGGGGCGACACCAACGGCGGCCCCCTGAGCTGCCCCAACCCCAGCACGGGCTACACTGTTCCTGGTTCGGCCGATACCTCGGGCAACAACATCTCGTACTGGAAGTACGATGCCTTCGGCCAGCTGAAAACCGTAAATGACCCCGACACCGGGGTGAGCACCTTCACCTATACCGCCTTTGGCGAGGTTGAAGTCAAAACCGATTCGCTGAGCCGGGCGACCACCTACTCGTATGACCGGCTGGGCCGCCTCAGCCAGAAAGTGCGGCCTGGCCTTGAAGGGGTGGTTACCTACGCCTATGACAGCTATGCCGGGGCCGACAACGCCCTGGGCAAGCTGGTGATGATTGACGATAAGGCCCAGCGCAAACGCTTCAGCTATGACAAACTGGGTCGACGCAAACAAGAAATTCGCGAGCTAAAAGACCTGAACACCGGCAATCTCGAAGCCGCCTTTGTTACCAACTTTCGAAAAGACCTGCTCGATCGCGACTATGAGATTGATTACCCCATTAACCCGGGCGATGGCGTGGGCCAGCGGGTCTGCTACGAATATAACGCCATGGGCCTACCCAGGTCAGTGCATCTAAACTGGGCTCAAGATGGCGGCGGATGTTCTTCATCTTCAAAAGAAATTGTTTCTGAAATAAAATACAATGAGTTTCGCCAGACCGACGAAACCAAACGCGGCAATGGCGTGATCTCGCGCATGACCTATGACAACAAACGCCGGGTCAAACGCCTAACCTATGGCGGTAATGACCCCGGCGGGTCAGGAACCATTGACTTCGTTGACACTGACTATGCCTACAACATTCAAAACAGCATAACCCAGGTGCAGGCCACCCCCACGGCCGATGCGGTGGGCAGCAACTTCTTAAGCTACCAGAGCACCCTGAACTATACCTACGATGGGCTCAACCGCCTCACCAATGCCACCGGCGTTACGGTCGAGGGGCTAACGGGCTCGGGCCACAACCCGAAAAAGTTTGAGCGGGCCTATGGCTATGCCCTGAACGGCAACCTAACCCGCAAAGACTACATTAACTATGACACCAAGGCCCTAGACGACCGGTGGACGTATTCGTACACCAACCACAAGGCCACCAGCATCAACTCTACGGCCCAGGGCGGTCTACGCATTGATATTACCTACGATACGGCCGGCAATACCGCCATTAAAAACGACCTGTCGCAGGGCCTGGTGAAGCAGATTCAATACGATTCTGACAACCGCATGACGGCGGTAATTAACGGAACCACCTCTGAAGCCATGGGCACCTATACCTATGACGACCAGGGCTTTCGGGTAAGAAAAATGAGCCGACAAATCGTAGCCGGCCAGGCACGCATCTATCTGCTTGAGTACCACAACAAGTACTTCGCCATTGAAAGACAGCAAAGCACCAGCACCGGCCAGACCATAGCCAATACCGAATATGCGGTGAACAACATCTACCTCAACGGCGTGCGCATCGCCGCCACGGTACCCGGGGGTGCAGCCCGTTATTTTCTGACAGACCAGGTCGACAGCGTACACGTAGTCACCGACGATAACGGCGAAGCCATTACCCGCATGGAGTATCTGCCCTATGGCGAACTATGGTTCGAAGAAAAGAGCCCCAACGCCAACGAAAACCATGCGCCCAAGTATAACAGCCAAGAGTTAGATAAAGAAACTAACCTCTACTTCTTCAACGCCCGGCATTATGATCCTGAAATTGCGCGCTTTGTGACGGCTGATACGGTTGTGGATGGGGAGTATGATATTCCAGGATGGAACAGATTTACTTATGTAAGGGGCAACCCTATCCGGTATAAAGATCCTAGTGGCAATGAAATCGAAGTGGCTGGAACCGAGGCCTTTAAGAAAACAGTTCAAGGAAATTTGCAGAAACTCTCGCCTGGCGTCCGAGTAGACCTAGAAACTGGCCAGGTTAGCTTTGATGAAAAGACTGATCCAGGAAAAAAGGTTAAAGGTTCAAAATTGATGAGGAGACTGATAGAATCCGATAGCAAAGTCAAAATAGTTGAAACTGATGGTGATCCTGGATTAACACCTGGCTCAAAATTAAGGTTTTCTAAAGACTCAAAAGTCTTATTTAATCCTAGATTTAGAACAGCCTCACCGACCGAGATCCGCGGAAAAGCAAACTCAAAATTTGATAGTGAATTATCTTCGAAATCGGTAATCCCCGCGCACATTCAGCTAGGGCATGAACTTATTCATGCCGATCATAAACAACGTTCTTCAAGGAACCTTTTCAAAGCTAGTAGAGAAATGCTTGTGGAAACTAAATTAAATATTAAAATCCAAGGTTTTGAGAAAGCTGGACCGCTGAAGACGGGTGCCAAAGAGAGACTAAGTGAACTAAGGGCTATTGGCGGCTATTTTAACAATCCGGAC
>CAZHLC010000294.1:0-5829 GCA_964532545.1 uncultured Leptospiraceae bacterium
CGATAAAATAAAATATAATTATAATAAAAAACCAGCCTGGGTAAACAAAGCCCAGCAGGGCCAGCACCACCAGCAGAGTCTTAGCCACCTCGCCCTGCCTTTTACCCCAGAGGGTATAGGCTATGTGGCCACCATCAAGCTGGCCAATGGGCAGCAGGTTCAGACCAGTGAGAAACATTCCCAGCCAGCCGGCCAGAAACAGCGGGTGCTCAATGTAAACCTGCCCGGGGGGTACTGAAACCTGGGCAACTTCGCGTATGATGCTGATCATTATAGAATCACCGAACTCAAAGTAAACCCGGGCCGTCATGGGTTCATGGTGCCCCCAGAGAAAACCCAGGTAAAGGGCAGGCAATGACAACAGAAAGCTGATGGCCGGCCCCCAGAATGCAATGTCAAACAGCGCCCGACTGGTCATGGGAATACTTTTCATACGAATCACTGCGCCCATGGTACCGGTAAAAAAGGGCCATGGCGGTAGGGGTATAAAATAGGGCAGACTGGTTAAAACTGCATTGCGCCGGGCCATCAGATAATGGCCCATCTCATGGGCAAAAATAATCACCATGACCGGTAACCCATACCAGAGGCCGGCGATTAAATTTCCCCCCGACAGTATAAAATAGCCAGAGACAGTGGTTACTATAGTGAGAAAAAAAAGCGAACTGTGAATAAGCCAGGTTTTGGTGGTAAAGCCGCTGAAATAAAGTGTATGAAACTGGGTTAATCTGGTTTTCACGAACGGCGGCCGCTACTGTTTTTCGAAACCTTTTTCTCAAGCGATTTGGTTTTCTTCATGGTTGGGTATGAGGGGCGCAGGTGAAAAGAGCTCAGCAGCACCTCAAGAAAGGCCGTTTTGACCTTTTTTAAATCGCCCAGTGAGATACCGCTTTCATCAAACTGATCTTCATCAAGTTTGTTCTTTATAATTCGTTCAATAAGATCAGCCAGGTTTTCTTCGGTAGGTTCTTTTAACGAGCGTGCCGCAGCCTCGACCGAATCGGCAATCATCACAACCGCAGTTTCTCTGGTCTGGGGTTTGGGCCCCGGGTACTGAAAGAGCTCTTTGGGCATGGGGCGGGCATTTTTGCGCTTGCGCATTTTCTCAAGAGCCTGATGATAGAAAAACTGCATGGTGGTGGTGCCATGGTGCTCAGGAATAAAAGAGATTACTTTCTCGGGTAGACGGTGCTCACGCCCCAGTCTAACCCCGTCAATAACATGGGCCAGAATAATCTGGGCCGACTTGAGAGGCCCCAGCTTCTTAAAACTCTCATTGTTGGGGAACAGGTGTTTGTTCTCAGCATAGAACGAAGGGTTGATTGTTTTGCCAATATCATGATAAAGACAACCAACCCGGGTCAACAGAGTGTCACCGCCCAGGGCCTCTACTGCCTTTTCAGATAGACTTGAGACCGTCAGGGTATGAGTGTAGGTTGAAGGTGCTTCATTGGCCACCTTCTTCAGCAGATAGTTATCTGAGTCAGCCAGCTCTGTCAGCCTGAACTTGGTCGCCAGGTTAAAGACCACCTCATAAATGGGCAGAATGCCTACAACCAGCAGCATGCTGGCAAAGCTGTTGCCATAGGCATAGAGTACCTTCAGACCTGTGCGTGGGCCCCAATTATTGCCAATGAGATCGACCCCTGCTACCACGCAGGCCATGGCGGTGCCAATCACAAAGGCCCCCTGTATAAACTGGGTACGTCGCTGCATGATTTCAGAGGCATAGATTCCCCCAATGGCTGAAACAAAGCCGATGATCAGGGTCGCCAGCTCTTGCCCTGAAATCAGAAAAAGAAAAATCGAAACATAGAAGCCAATGGTAAGAGCCACCCGGGCCCCCAGCAGTACCCCCATCATGGTACTCATAAAGGCAATGGGAATATAAAGCGCAAAATAGATATCACCGGTCTGCACGCCCTTGAACCTTGAGATAATAAAAGAAAACAATATGATCACCAGCAGCAGCGAGTGAATGATCACATGCGAAGAAAGGTCAGTGAGTCTGAAGTCGGCATACCTGAAAAGAAAAACAGCCACGCCCAGGGCCAGCATCAGCTGTATCAGCAGCATACCCAGCACATAGCGCAGACTGAATTCACGCTGAATTGCACGCACCATCTGCAGCTTGGTGAACTTGTCTTTATCAAGAATGTCACCCTTACGGGCGATTAAGGTACCCCTTGGTAGACCTGTCATAACTGGCGGAATTTTAGCCGCAGCTTCTTTGCGGCTGGCGGTCTCAACCTTATTATAGCTCAAGAAGGGGTTCTGATAAAACTCGCGCAGTACCGCCCTGATCACAATACGGCGCAGCCCAGGGGTTAATTTTTTTCTGAAGGCCTGATCGCCCAGGGCTGCCAGGCGGCTATAGTTTCTACCCAGAACTGTTTTATGGTAAATAATGCGGTCTGAATCGAATATGAGGTCTTCTTGATTCGAAGTACTGTTGATGGTGCGAATTGAGGCCCGCACCGAATAAAAACGTTCAAGGCGGGGCAATGGCTTATCAAGTATGCCATAGCGATCGAAAACTTCGGTAGCATAGCGCTGCGCCCAGGGAATAATCTGGTTGCGGTATTTATCGCTGAGCAACAGCCTGATGTCATTACCGTTTGAACCACGTAGAAATGGCATCTGCTTCAGGGCATTGGCCACGCTCAGCTCATCTTGTTTTAGAGGAAAGAACCTCTCTTCTTCAAGCTTCTCTACAATTCGGTTAAAGATAGAATAATCACGATCGAAGACGTAGCGTACTTTTTCATAGGCTTCACGCCTTGCCTTTTTGGTTTTCTCAGCATCAGGAAACCTTATGTCATGAAATATTTTAATATCTTCTTTGACCCGTTCACCAAACTTGTATTCATAATCGTCGCCGCCAAAATAGGGAAAAGACAGCAGATAGGTAATGATCAGAAAAGTAAAGCCGAAGAGAATAAGCAGAATTTTTCGTACCGTGTTGCGCGAGCGGGGCTTACTGAATAGATGACCAAGTTGTATCAGCCATTCTCTGAATTTTTTAATTTTCATTTACTGTGGTTGGTCAGTAGGTGTGAATCAGGCCTGCAGCTGGCCCTCAAGACTGTTTAACAGCTTTTTATGCTCATCAAGAAGCTCTTGAATATCTTGTTTGCTCAGCGTACCCTTACTTTCAAATTCTTTCAGTATGCGCAGGTAGGCGGCCGTCTCAGAGCGATTAAATTCAAGCAGATTCTCTTGTGCCTTCACAGTCTGGTCTTTGACCTGCATTTCTTCGCGTTGCAGGTTTGAAATCTTCTCGCGGGCCGAGCGTTCTTTTTCCCACTCTAGCTTTTCATTATCACGAAACTCTTGCAGATCAAGCAGGGCCCGGTTAATGCGCCGTTGTTCTTCTAGCAAGTGCTCTTCATATTCAACCAGGCGCTCGTAGGCCATTGTGGTGCGCTCACGGTCAAGCAACTCTTTACGTGAAAGCTCAAACACCTGCTCAACCCGGGCCAGCCACTCTTTCTCAGTCTGGTTGAGAGACTCAGTCTTGGCCTTGTAATATTCAAGTAATACCATTTTCTCGATCAAAAGAAAAAACTCAAGGCGACGCAGAGGCTTCTGCAGCAGATACGTGCCCTTACGCATTGACTTCTGCGCCTGATCAAACAGCTGTGAGGGGGCAAGCAACACAATGGCCACTTCTGCTGGCATTGAATTAACCAGACCTTCGGCTTCATGGGCCTGCTTTTCGTTATCAATATCTAAAACAACAATGACAGAGGCGCGGCCTGCAACGTCGGCTGCAACTTTGGCAGTTTCGCCCGCAGAAAATGGGGTTATACTCAGCGATAATGGTGGTTTTTCAATATCACCCCAGGGAAAATCTTCAAGTTTTGCACCCCGCCCACTGAGCCAGTAAATAAATGAATTACTTTTGCCCATTCAGTTCAATATATAAAAATTTCTCTCCAAGTCAAGAATATTGAATTGCCAGATTGATACATCTTTTTGACTTAACATACGTGACTGAATTTCTCACCTACCAGGCTGATAACGAACATCGCCGTGCAAGGCTGATACAGTTTCTCGCAGAATTCTTTTATACAATTAAATATGTGCTTCTATACCCCTTTGGGCTGTTGATCAAAAAGAAAAACATGCCAGAAGGTGAGCAGCGGCCTGTTCTTTTTGTGCCCGGGGTAATGGGTTCAAGTCTAACCTTTGCCAAACTAGCCAAAAAGCTGCATGAGCATGGGCATCCGGTTTACTTCTTTAATAACGGGTTTTCATTTGGCAGTATCAGATCAAAAAGCCAGCAACTTGAGAGTTTCATTCTAGACAAGCAGCTAGACGAGTGCTACCTGGTGGCCCACTCGACCGGTGGGTTGGCTGCCATGGGCCTGGGCTACCGCGGCCGTGACCGTATTTACAAACTGCTGGCACTGGGTACCCCCTTTAAGGGCACCTGGTTTGCTCTGTTCGGGTTGTTTTTTCCTGCGGTTTTTCAGAGCCTGCCCTTATCGCCCTACCTGAAAAAGATGGATATCAACTTCACCACCTTTCTTAACGCCCAGGGCATTTTCGCCCGCGGTGACCAGGCCATCTGGCCCTCAAAGAATTCAAGGTTGGGCCGCTTTGATGATGTGCAGATACCCGAGTATGGCCACTTCAACCTGGTTATGGGGCCCATGGGCCTTGCCTGCGTCAGCGAGTTAATTGAATCAGAGGATTCTAAAAATCCCCGGGGTGCAAAAAAGGCTGAGCCCGCAGAAGAAGTTGCAAAGGCGCCCGCAAAGAAAACCCGCAAAAAGGCAGCACCGGCAAAGAAAAAGAAAAAAGCACCTGCCAAAAAATCAAAGAAAACCACCAAAACAAAGAAAACCAAAACCCGTAAAAAGAGTCGTTAAATGAGCAGCATACAACTGTCTACTTCAGATCTATGGCAGAATTACCAGGTAGCAACCGATGAAGTCGATAAGCTGATCGAAAAAGGCAGTGAAAAATGGCCGGCTTCTTTTACCCAGCACTACTTTAAAGACGAAGAGTTTGCAGCCTGCGAAAACTGGTTAAGCCAGCTTGAGCAGAGTGGTATAGAAAACCTCGTGGTAATCGGCATGGGGGGGTCATCACTGGGTGCCAAGGCCCTGCAGTGCTTTTATGGCAGCGGTAAACGGGCCGTGCACTTTCTCGAAGGCACACACCCCCAGGTTTTTGCCCAGCTGAAAAGCCAGTTGAACCCCCAAAAAAGCGCCGTACTGTTTATTTCAAAGTCAGGTGGCACTCTCGAGAGCCGCAGCCAGCTTGAGCTCATCAGGCAGCACTTTGTAGGCATCAGTGAATATTACATCACCAGTAACCCCGATAAAATTGCAGACATTGTACAAGATGAAAGCAACGTCTTTGCCATACCCACAGAGCTGGGTGGGCGCTTCAGTATTGTTTCACCGGTGGGCATTCTACCCGGCCTGTTCATGGGTGCTGACATGGTAGACTTCATGCAGGGTTTTAAATCGGGCCTGACTGATTTTGCAATCAACAAACCCCTGGCAGAAAACCCGGCCAAAAAGTTTGCACTTGATATTGTGAGCCACTTCAATGGCCAGTATGACGGGCTGGTCTTCTGGGTCTACAGTGCCGAAATGCGCATGTGGGTCGAATGGCTGATGCAACTCTGGGGCGAGTCAGTTGGTAAAAAAGCCGCCGTTACAGCCCTGCCCTATCGCTGCAACGGCCCCGAAGATCAGCATTCACTGCTGCAGTTCTTTCTCGATGGCCCCAACAACTACATGCATTGTTTTGTTTTTACCAATGACTATGTCGAAGCTGACTTTCACCTGGGTGAGCTGGTCAAGGGTGACT
>CAZHLC010000295.1:0-1410 GCA_964532545.1 uncultured Leptospiraceae bacterium
ATCTTTGGTGAGGGCATCGGCACCAGGGTGCTGGCCCTGATTGCGGTGGCTGGTCTGGTGGCCAGTTTTCATGCCATCATTTTCGCCTATGGGCGTAATGTGTATTCACTGGCCCGTGCGGGGTATTTTCCCCGCATATTGTCTTTGACTTCGAAGAAACGCAAAACGCCCCATGTGGCCCTCGTGGTGGGTGCTTTAATTGGTTATGTGATTGCCCTGGTTCTGCATCTGCTGCCCAAAGAATCTCCGGTGGGGGCTGTGCTGCTCAATATGGCTGTTTTTGGCGCCCTGATTTCGTATGCCATGCAGCTGATCGCCTTTGTGCTGCTGCGTAAGCAGCATGCCCATGTTGAACGACCCTATAAGAGTTTTGTGGGTATTCCCGGGGCGATTGTAGCCCTGGTGATTGTAATTGTAACCATGTTCTTTTTGTTTTTAAACAAAGACTATGTTATGGGAGTTTACGGCGCGGCCATCTGGTATGGTTTAGGAATCATTTATTTTGCAGTCTACTCACGTCACCGTCTCGTGATGGCACCAGAAGAGGGTTTTGCTCTCGAGCACCCCAAAGAAGAAGAATAATGGTCAGCATAGAAGAAGCCGCCGAAATGCTCGAGATCGATTTCGATGAGCTGATCGAGCTGCTCAAAGAAAACGATTATCTTGATGCCGAGGGCCAGCCCCTTGAAGAAGCCCTCAGCAGCGGCTTTATGAAACCCGGCGGTAAAATTGGGCGCCGGGGCATGACACAATTATTTTCGATCATCGCCAGCCGTGGAATATAACTATGAAATTTAAAGGTACCGATAAATACTATCTCAACCCCGAACTAGAATCTATTGTGAACATGGCCCTGGCCATGCAGAAACCCCTGTTAATTACCGGCGAGCCCGGCACCGGCAAAACCCAGTTGGCCTTCGAAGTCGCCCGGGCCCTTGAGCTGGGCATCGAGGTGCTGCGCTGCAAGTCGACCATCAAGGGCGAAGAGGTCTGCTATGTGCAAGATACGGTTCTGCGCCTAAACGATGCCCGCTTTGGCCCCGGCGAGACCGGCCGCAGCGTGAATGAGTTCTATGACTATGTCATCTGGGGGCCCATTGGGCGGGCCTTTCGTGCCGAAAAGAAAGTGGTTTTATTGATGGATGAAATCGACAAAACAGAATCTGATGTGCAAGATAATCTGCTCGATGTGCTCGATGAAAACGAGTTTACCATTCGCGAAGTGAACAACACCATAAAAGCCAAAGAAAAACCTTTTATTATCATCACCTCGAACTCTAAACGCGAATTATCAGACCCCTTCTTACGTCGCTGCTTTGCCCATCACATGGCCTTTCCTGATGAGAAAGAAATGCAAGAGATTGTGCGGCTGCATTTTCCTGATGTTGACCAGAAGCTGGTCGATGCGGC
>CAZHLC010000295.1:1510-5809 GCA_964532545.1 uncultured Leptospiraceae bacterium
TGTTTGCCCGCCTCTGTTTTGTAAAACGCAAAGAGTTGTTTGATGCCTTTGGCCGCTGCTTTCTGTTTTATTTCTATGGCATTGATATTCCCCGGGTGGCCGAGGGTGACCTTGAGCTGTTGAATACCAAACAGTTCAGAGAGTGGCTGAAAGAAGCCTGGCAGAATGGCGAGCTTGAGCGACACCCCAATCTGATGAACCCTCACGATTTAATGAAAAAATTCTGGGATACTGTGCGCGAACAGATGGAGGCTCACCACGGGGGCAAGAAGTGGGTGGGCACTGGTGGCCAGTCGCCCTTTGGCCATTCTGGTTTTTCTGAGCGCGGCGTGCGGGTGTTTGGCCCGGGGCGCAACTTCTCGGCCCTCAAGGTGATTGGTGATCGCAACTACGTTGATTATTCAGATCAGAACACTCTCAGCGGCGACAACATTCGCCAAGCCATTGAGTCTCTCAAACATCTGCGCCCCGATGGCGCCCTTGACCAGCTGAATATTGACAAAACCATCTATGAAACCGCCAAGAACGGCGGCGAGATTGATCTTGTTTTTGAAAAAGATCTGCGCGATAAACTCGAAGTCATAGTTATGCTTGATAACGGTGGCACCTCAATGACCCCCTATGTGCGCCTGACTAAACAGATTTTCAGCAAGATGAAAAACCAGTTTAAGAAGTTCGAGTCATATTACTTTCATAATACCATCTACAGTGTGGTCTACAAAGATGCCCGCCGTACCCAGCCGCTGTCTGTGTACAAACTGCTTGAGCGCAACCCCGATACCCGTATCTTCATTGTGGGCGATGCCACCATGGCCCCCGAAGAGCTGGTTTCTAACTACGGCGCCATTTCATGGCATTCTGAAGAGTACGAGGCCAGCCTCGACTGGCTGCAGCGCATTGCTGATAAGTTTAAGCACGTTGTGTGGCTCAATCCCATTCCTGCAGAAAACTGGCGGGTGGCCTACGGGTCATATACTCTGAACAAGATAAGTGAAGTCTTTCATATGCAAGATATGAGCCTTGGCGGCATCAAACGGGCCGTTGAGTATATGAATACGCGGTCTTGATTTTTTTCTTGAAATCAGAAACTGATTTTATATAGTACGTAATATTACGTATTCTTTCTTTTTTCGTTGTCTTTATGAAATCTGCAGTTTGGGTATTTGTCTGGGCTTTTCTGGGCTCGCTGGGTCTGCTAGAAGCCAAAGGCCTGAAGAAGGTTCTTATCTTAGATGTTGTCAACGTAGATAACAATGCGAAGTATCAATACCTTGAGCCCTCTATTACCGAAGCCGTGCGTAAGAAGTTGCGCGACAAGTTTGCTTTTAAAGAAACCCCCGAGCTGAAATGGCGCGAGGTCGCTAAAAAGAATTATCTATTAAAAAAAGATTTTCATACCACATCTGTGGCCATGAACCTGGGGCTCTTGGCCAAACAAGATGTGGTGATCGCCGGCGGTTACCGGGTGAAAGAAGGGCCGGCCCCAGAAAAACCCACCACTGGCGAAGGCAATGTAGCTGAGCCCCAGAGACAGTCGGTGCCCGATGTGGTAACCACGGTACGCATTCTCGATGTGTCAAAGCGTCGGGTTATTTCTGAATTTGATATCACCATTAAAGCCGACTCAAGTATCTTTGCTTCAATCGATAAGATTGCGGTGAAAATCAGTGATGAAGCAAAGGCCGTGCTGCCCGATAAGAGTACGTTTCAGAAAACCGGCATTGTTGATGACGATGAAGATAAACCCTTGATTGAAAACCCCGTTGTTGGCATCTCTCTGGGCGGGGCCTTCTATGCCAGTGGCTATGCCGACCGTATATCGGCCAACCAGCCAGCTCTCGGCTTTTTATTCAAAGCTCACATGCCTGTGCTGTGGTGGCGATTGATTGGTCAGTTTCAGGTCGACTTCGTCAAACACAGCTGGAAGCGTGAGTTCAACAACATAACCGAGAGAAATACCATCAACAGCGATAACTTTATTTTTGGATTATTCATCGCCGTCGATTACCAATTATTAAATAAGTACAAGTATCTCAAGAAGGTTAGCATGTACCCCCGCGTTGGCGGCGGCTACATTATTCAGACTATATCGATTACCGGCCAGAAAACGGTAAATACTACCAATGCCTTTCCTTTCATTGGGGTTGGCTTTGAATTGACTTACCCTATAAACCGCTTTTTAGATGGCATATTCGATCTGCAGAGCATCGTTGAAATTGAAGAGGGCACCAGTACCTTACTGTCGGCCTTCAGGTTTGGCATTCAATTTAAGCTGGGTAGCGAAACATGAAAAGGCTTTTGACACTGCTTTATCTACCCCTGCTAATCACCTGCAGTGATTTGACCACTGAAGATATTACCAATGGTCGTTTTCTCGATGCAGAGGGGCAGGTCTTGACTCTTTCGCCAAAGCCGTCTGCGGTGCCCATTGGGCAGACACTGCAGTTTACGGCTAGCGGCGGCGCACCGCCATATACATTCTCATTGGCTGCCGGTGGCGGAAGTATTGACTCAAATGGTTTGTATACACCACCGGGTACAGTAGGTCTGGCCATGGCTGCAGTGAATGATACTGAGGGTGCCTCTGCTTTTTCGGTTATTACCATACAGGCTACAAACATTCCCACGGTCACTGGCACAACGCCCGCAGATGCAGCTACCGCCATTAAGCTGAACACGGCCATCACCATAACCTTTTCATTGGCGGTCAACCCGGCAACAGTTTCCATTCAAAACTCGAACGGTAGTTGCACCGGTAATGTGCAGATTTCATCTGACGATTTTTCAACTTGCTGGGGCTTTCAAAATCCTACAACTTCTGATAATCTGACGTTTACTATAAACCCTATTACTACATCGCCCACCAACCCGTTAACTGAAGGTTTGACCTATAAAATCAGGGTAACAACTGGCGTTACCAGTCAGGCCGAGGCTGTGCCGGTTACTGCCTTTGAAACCGCCACTGGGTTTCGAGTTTTCAGCCCGCTGCTTGATGTTTCAAATCTGCAGCAGTGGTACAAGGCAGACGCCACTGGTCTTTCAGAAGGCAATGCGGTCAGTAGCTGGGCTGATTTAAGCGGCGGTGGCCCCAGCGCTTCTCAGGGTACAGCGGCCAACCAGCCAGTGTTTCGCACAAATATTCTCAATGGTAAGCCAGTAATTCGCTATGGCAGCGACGATTTCTTAGGCTATGCTGACGGCTATTTAAGCGGCGATGCCAACGTAACCGCCATAGCTGTTGCCCAGGCAAACGCGGCGGGCTATGTAACAGCCTCGACTAATGGCCGAGGTGTATACCTGGGGTGGAATGATAACTGCTGCGCGCGATGGTTGACCTTTTCAACAGGCACAATGGCACCTCTACAGTCGTTTTTTCCATCATTTCCGCTACCATTTCGCATAATTGCGGGCACATCGCCCGGTTCTGGGTCTTCTCTTTATCGAAACGGCAGTGCAACTGTTACCGGCGGTGGTCTAAGCGCTGTGCAAAGCAGTTCAGGTAGAATCGGTTTAAACTTCAATGGAGATATTGCAGAGGTACTCATCTATCAACCTGAAATAACCGCCCCTTTTCGACAGCAGGTTGAATGCTATCTGGGGGCCAAGTACAACCTCGCGATCACCGGCCATACCTGCCCCTGATCAAACAGGCTGTAAGCTGCTAATTTTCTTAAACGCTTCTCTCAACGCATAAGCACTATCTTTATGCCGGGGCATCAACTCACTTAGAGTACGCCGCCAGGCCCTGGCGCCCTGCTGGCCGTTGAACAGACCCAGCAGGTGACGAATAATCATGTGTGAATGATTGTAGTGCTCGGTGGTTTCGATATAGTCGATTATGGCTTCGATAATCTGGCCACGATCAACACTTGGTGAAATGATTTCACCACTTTCAAGAAAGTGGTCGGCGCTGGCAAATAAGAAGGGGTCGTCGATGGCGGCCCGGCCAATCATAACCCCGTCAACTTTCTTTAGGTGAGTTTGCACCTGTTGCAAAGACTTCACTTCGCCATTGATGTCGATGGTCAGGTGGGGAAACTCTGACTTGAGACGATACACATCTTCATAACGAATCGGCGGTACCTGGCGGTTCTGTTTGGGCGAAAGCCCTTCGAGTATGGCAATGCGCGCGTGAACAATAAAGCGCTGACAGCCAGCCTCGCTTACGGTCTTTGTAAAGTCGCTGAGGTTTTGGTATTGTTCAAAACCGTCATGCTCAAATTTTTTTGAACGAATGCCAATACGGCACTTAACCGTCACCGGAATCTCAACCGCCTTCTGCATCGACGCAACCAGGTT
>CAZHLC010000296.1:0-5792 GCA_964532545.1 uncultured Leptospiraceae bacterium
ATTCATGCTTAATTCAGCCTCAACATCTTCGAGGTGCAGAGCGAGCGCAATTCTGACAAATTGAGTTATTGTTAAGCCCACTTTCGAGGCCGCGAGGCGAAGAAAATTGCTATCATCACCGTAGAGACAAAGCATGTGTCGATGCAGCTTTGACTGACCCAGTTGCCATATTTCGCCTCGTAGATGCCGCCTTAGGCTGATAATATTCTGATCAATCTTTACACCCTTGCGAAAGCATTTGAACAGGCAAAGCCTCACAATCCATGAATAGCTCAGCTGATTTTGCTGGGCAATCTTTCGCACCCGCTGCCAGACCTCAGGTCTCAATCTAATCTCAAATACTTCTCTGATAAACAATAAATTTCCCGGTACTTTCATACCCGGGTAATACCCCCGCAGGCGGTTTTTTTCCCACATTTTGTTTACTTTTTTATAAAAGAAGCACCTTTACAGCCAGAGCTTAGAATCAATCTTCTGCTATGAAGTCATTCTTGTTGTTTTTTGTTTTGGCCGCCCTCTACAACCTGAGCTCGGCAGAAAAAGGTATTCACTTTGTCAGCTTGAACACTGAGAACCTGTTTGATACCCAGCATGACCCTGGTAAAAACGATTATGCGTTTTTACCTGCCACTCACCCAGAGAAGAAAGAAGCCTGTAAAAAGATAAAAAGTTCATACTATCGCAAGAAATGCCTGAATTTAGATTGGAATGAAAAAAAACTGCAGACCAAGATTGGCCAGCTTAAGCGGTTGATCACTCATATCAATTCACAATTACCTGACATATTACTACTTGTCGAGGTTGAAAATGAGGCCGCTGTGGCACGCTTGGCTAAAGAACTTGGCTATAGTAAATTTAAGGTAACCAACAGCCCCGATAAAAGAGGGGTTGACCTGGCTATTCTCTATAAGGCATCAGCAAACCTAAAGCTATTATCGTTCAAAGAACACAGACTTGCAGGCCGAGATATTAATAAGCCCACCAGAAATGTGTTAGAGGCAACTTTTCGAATTAGAAGGCAGAAGCTGGTGATTTTTGGCAATCACTGGCCATCACAAAGCAACCCTGCACGGGCCCGGGCCTATGCCGCAAAAGTTGTACAGAAGAGAGTGCGGGCACTGAATCGACAAAGAAATACTTCTGTGATCGTTTCTGGTGACTTCAATGTTATTGAAGGAGATTTTCCCCACCCATTCAAGAGCGTACTTCTTAAAAAAACCCGACTAAAAGATGCTCACAAACTATATTTAAAGAAATTAGATTGGCAAACGAGACAACAGGTTCCGCCAGGCACTTATTTCTATGCCCCCCAAATGGCCTGGAACCGGCTCGACCGTATTTTTCTGAGCAAGAACCTACTTAGTAAAAAGGGGCTCACGGCAGACATCAGTTCATATAAGATTCACACCCCGCCTTTTGCAGTGCATAGCCACCAGTATTCGAAAGGTTTTCTCAACGGTTCTGTGGTTAAGAACGTTCCCTGGGCTTATGAGCATAATGAGTCATCAGCCGATAAAGTTGGGTTTTCAGACCACTTCGCGGTGAGCATCTGGTTACGTTAATAGAGGCTTGACTGCGGGTTTACGAATTTTAGCAGAGTCTTTCTGAGCAGGATTTTTCAATGAAAAAAGTATTAACAATTATAGTCATAACATTATCAATTCAATTCTGTAAAGGGCCAGGCGAACTTGGCGGGCAACTGTTCAATGACAACCGGGCAGTCTTTAAAAACTTCATAGATGAAGTATGGCAAAAATACGGCTACAATAAGGCACCTTCATCGGTTGAAGAGGTCTATGTATTTGATTTTGACCATACTATTGCAAACACAGAAACCCTTATTCCTGTAACAACCACTGACGGTACAACTGACCGGCGCGATTCAAAGTGCTTTGTAATAACTAAAGGTGAAAAGGCTGACTTTTCAGTCTTCACAGAAAAGAACCTGAAAAAAACAGATATTATTGGTTTGTCAGAGAAGCTGCTGAAAAAGCTCGATAAAGATACTTCTTGGGTAATCGTGGTAACCGCAAGAAGTCAAGAGCATACCTTTACATCTGCTTTAAAATATCTTAAAGACAAGGGGCTACCTGTTGATGGGGTGTTAGCGGTTAACTCAAAGCTGCTGCGAGAAAACCTCTGGGGTAAACTGCAAATGCCAGAGCTAACAGAACAAATTCCCCGGGGCTTTAAGAAGGCCCTGTTGATTTCTGCCCTGCTTGAACATGCCAAAGCTCAGGGCGCTTCAGTTAAGACCGTAAAATACTACGAAGACACCGATAAGCATATAACAGGTTATATTAACGTATTGCCTAATACCTTTCCTGAAATTCGCAGCGAAGTTTTCGACCTGGTGCGCTCAGGCAAACCAAAAAAACGAAAATATCAAAGCCGTTTTCTCGGTTATGGGCTTAATAAGGTTTTCTATAGTCAGGCAGGGTTTGAACTGAAAAATCTCAAAACCTATAGCAGCCGTGACTGCGCAGTAAACCGTTGAAATCTCAACGGTAGTTAATTCAGGCACCTTGATCGTCATCAATAATTAGAATCAATTTCAGCCATTAAAAAAGCGCCTTTCTGCCACCTCTCACCACTTATTCGATAAAACAGCCAATTCACTCTAGCCATTGAGTCTATAAAGAGGCAAAATTGTTGACAAGCTGGCGAAACGGCCTGAGAATAAGATCTGTGAGTACCCAACTACAGAAAGTTGCCCTGATTGAAGACAACGAAGACTACCAGCTGATTATTAAAACAGCCCTTGAAAACCGCTGGCCCGAAATAAAAATCTCAGCTGCAGGCGACCTCTCCTCTGGCCTTGACATGCTGCAAAACGACAAATTCGAGCTGCTTATTCTTGACCTCGATCTACCTGACAGCGCTGGCCTTAACACCTTGCACTCTGTAGTTAAAGCGAATAATTCAATCTGCATCGTCATTCTTACCAATTACCGAGACGAAGAAAAGGCCATCGAGGCCCTGCATATCGGGGCTGCCGATTACCAGTTTAAAGACACCCTGGTTGATACTGAGGCTTTTACTCGCTCTTTACTCCTGTCTAAAGAACGTTTTCAGCTGAACAATCGCGAAGAAAGCAATGTGGCCGTTGAACAAAACTCAGTGTTTGTCAAAGAAGGGCGCGATCTGGTTAAGCTCACCGTTGAAGATATTATCTGGTTAGAAGCCCTGGGCGACTATACGGTGGTGAAAACCCGCAGCAAAACCCATAAAATACTGATGCTACTGCGTATTTTTTTAAACAAGCTGCCTGAAGAGAGCTTCATCAGAATTCACCGCTCTTATGCGGTTAACATGAAAGCAATTGAGACCATTAGGCGGGGCAGTCTCATAGCAGGCGGTGATGAATTGCCCATTGGTGAGTCTTTTAAAAAAGAGCTCACTTCGCGGGTGGCCATACTTTAAGTTGTGGGCAAAATAAGTACAACTACTTATGCCCGGCCTCAATTGTGCCCATAGCTTTTTCTGTTACCTAAAGATATAAAAGTCGCTATGATGGCCCGTTTATGCGCGCTATTTTTTCTACTGGGCCTGCTGGGCCCCCTCTGGGCCCAGAAAGCCGTAACCGAACGACAGCACCTGTGGCTGCGCCAGGGCATCAAAGCCAATATGGGCTCAGGGTATTATCTGCTCACTCTGCTCAGCTCACGCTATAATCTTGGGCTGCAAAAACGTGTAGATGGGCAGAAAACCACAGCGCCCACCATTGGCTGGTTCATTAACGAAATATACCTTGGCCCGGGCTTCGGCACAAAGCTATCAGCCAATATCAGCATTGCCAGCTGGTGGTTCTACCGCCCCATGCTCTACTATGTTGACGAAAAGACTCGCGACAAAGTCGTAAGGCAGACGACTGCTACCCGAAATGCCATTTATCTGAGCCTCGGTAGATTTTCAATTTTCTACCGCCTGGCTTTCTGGTATCGGGGTAACCAGGGTAACTTCAGTGAGCAAATGCTCAACCGCCACATGGTAGGCATCAAATATTCCGTAAGTGACTCATTTAAACTCATCTTAGCCGAAGAAATGATGTTAGACCTGCTTGCCGAAAGCAGCCAAGGCCGCACGTTATTTTATCGTAACTATGTGTGGGCAGGCTTTGACTATGTGTTCAGCAAAACCCTTAACTTAAGAACCCGGTATTCTCATTTTTATACAATTGCAAAAAAGACAGCAACCAGTAAAAGTATTGTTATTGATCACTACTTGCTCTTGACGCTGAACAAAAGCTTCAACCTTTGAAAACATGAAATGGCTTAAACCGCTGCAAAAACTGGGTATTCGCAATACCGGTCTGTTTCTCGGGCCGCTTTTGTTTACTGTTATTCTACTCAGTGACTTTCAGGCCCAGAACCCGGCCGTAAAGCGCATGGCTGCGGTGCTGGCCTTTATGGCGGTCTACTGGGTCACCGAAGCCCTGCCCCTGGCGGTTACTTCGTTGTTTCCTTTTGTGTTGTTCCCTATTTTAGATATTATGCCGGGCAAAAACGTAGCGCCCAATTACATAAATTCAACCATCTTTCTTTTTATTGGTGGCTTTCTGCTGGCCCTGGCGATGGAACGCTGGAACCTGCACCGTCGCATTGCCTTCAAAATCATAGGTATGTTCGGTGAAAAACCGGTAAACCTGATACTGGGCTTTATGATCAGCTCAATGATACTCTCAATGTGGATCTCGAACACAGCCACCGCCTTGATAATGCTACCCATTGCTCTGGCGGTTTTTTCACAGATAGAAGGTACCCTTGATGAAAAAAGTTCACACAGAATAGCCCTGGCCCTGCTGCTGGGGGTGGCCTACTCTTGCTCTGTGGGGGGCATCGCAACCCTGGTGGGTTCACCCCCTAACCTGGTGTTTCAGCGCTTCATGCAGATTACCTATAGCAATGCTGAGCCCATCACTTTTGGCCAGTGGTTTGCAGTGGGTCTGCCCACCTCAATAGTAATGGTTGCGATTATCTGGCTTTTTCTCACCAGAGTCATGTTTCGCTTACCAGCCGACGTGCGTATCGATCGCACCATCATTCGCCAGAAGTATAAAGAGCTGGGTAAAACCAGCTTCGAAGAAAAAATTGTCATGACGGTTTTTTTTATGACGGCCGCCCTCTGGGTATTCAGATCTGATCTGAACCTGGGCTTTGTAAAAATAACCGGTTGGTCATCCCTGCTGGGCTTAAAAGGTATTGATGATGGCACCGTAGCCATTTTTTCATCGCTGCTGCTCTTTCTACTGCCCAGCAAGCAACAAGACCGGCCCCGCATTCTTGAAAAAGACATTCTACAGAAGATACCCTGGGGCATTGTTCTTCTTTTTGGTGGTGGCTTCGCCCTGGCCAAGGGCTTTCAGTCCAGCGGCCTCGATAAATATTTTACCTCACTGTTTTCTGGGGCCGCCGGCACCCACCCGGTAATGTGGATAGTCTCAATCTGCATCGGGGTCTCATTTCTAACTGAGTTTACTTCGAACACCGCCAGTACCCATATTATTTTACCCATACTGGCAGCGGCTGCAGTGGCAGGTCAGATTAATCCACTGCTGGTGCTCATACCGGCGACCTTTTCAGCATCGATGGCCTTCATGATGCCGGTAGCCACCCCGCCCAATGCGATTATTTTTGCCAGTGAAAGAGTCAAGATTGGTGAAATGGTGCGGGCCGGTTTTTTACTCAACTTTATTGGCGCCATGGTTGTAACCCTTGCCATGGTTTTTATTGCCAGGGCGGTATTCAATATTGATTTTTTGAAATTTCCCGCCTGGGCGGGCTGAGATCAGG
>CAZHLC010000297.1:0-5791 GCA_964532545.1 uncultured Leptospiraceae bacterium
GAAATTCAAAGCCAAGAATTGAGGTTACCCGCTCTGCGCTCTGGTTTGCAAAAATCATGGCGGGGGTAACAAACATAAGTAAAAATGTAACCAGTTTCATAGATGAGATTTTTTCGGGATATTAGACCTGTCAACAATTTATCGGCAGATCAAGCCGGGCGCATTTCAGACATATACCAGGGCAGCCCCAGATCGAAATATTCTTCGTAAACGGGTTTGAAGCCTGCATATTTAAGGTCTTCATCGGTGGCTCGATTCAGGTTGCAGCCATCTGCACAGAAGTGCCAGAGTGGTGCCGCTATGTCTTGTGCAAAAGAGCCAACTGGGTTTTTGGCGCGCACATGTTCAAGAATGATCAGCTTACCATCAGGCTTCAGCCAGTGTTTGAAGTTACGCAGTGCCGTAATATGGTCAGGTACAGAGCAGAGTACCAGGGTGCAGACCACAGCATCAAGGCTGCCGTTGCTGATGATCTTGAACAGGCGGTCATCATGAACACCCATGTTGACCAGGTTTATCTGTGCCTGAAAAACTCTGTCGTTTAGAAGAGCCTGGCCTTTATCATACATGGCAACGGAGGGTTCACAGCCAATAACGTTGGCCCCGTCTGAGTAGTACTGAAAGTTTGCCCCGGTGCCAGAGCCTACTTCAAGAATTTTGCCCTGCAGGCCGCTAAGCAATTGTGCGCGACGCTGGGCCAGACCGAGCTGCTCAACGCCCTTCATCATGGGGTCATAAACTGTGGCAAACATCCGGCTTATGAAATTGTCTTTTACGGCCTGCGACATGTTTCCAGCTATACACTGGCCATGAGCCTGTCAATGAATTCGTCATGCCCATAATTGAAGTATCGACCTACAAGGCACCCCCTTATCTTTTTAATGGTCATATGCAGACCATATTTCCGCATTTCTTCAGGCCTAAGCGTGATCTGCACCGTTTTGAAGATCGAATTGATACCGCCGATGGCGACTTTCTTGATTTAGACTGGTATTTTCCCCGTGATGTTTACGAAGCGGGCCGGCCGCTGGTGATCATTTCTCATGGGCTTGAAGGCAGCAGCAGGCGAGGCTATGTTTTGGCCATGGTGAACACTCTCAAAAAGGCCGGCTACGATGTACTGGCGTGGAACTATCGCGGCTGTTCAGGCCGGGCTAACCGTAAAATCTATTCATATCACAGCGGTAAAACTGAAGACTTAGAGCATGTGATCGAATATGCTCTCGACTACAGGCACTACAAAGATATTTCTCTGGTGGGTTTCAGTCTGGGGGGAAATATAACTCTTAAGTATCTCGGTGAGCAGACGAATAAGGTTCCCCCTGAAATCAATCATGGTGTAGCAATCTCTGCGCCAGTTGATCTGCGCTCGTCGGCTGAAGAGCTGGCCCTGCCGCAGAATCGCATTTATCTTAAACGCTTTCTTGAGGGTCTTTACGGAAAGATCTTAGAGAAGAACGAAATGTTTCCCGGGCAGTTAAGGATTGTTGATATCAAAAATATCAAAGACTTCAAAGACTTTGATGATCTCTACACTGCACCCCTCAATGGCTTTGCTGATGCCTATGATTACTGGAAGCAGTGCAGCAGTCTGCATAAGCTTGCTAACATTGAGATTCCGACCTTGCTTTTAAATGCGGTGAACGACAGTTTTCTCGGTGCTGGCTGCTACCCCTGCGAGCAGGCGAAAAACAGCGAGTATCTTTATCTTGAAATGCCCGAGACAGGTGGTCATACGGGATTTTATTATCCCGACGATCGGGGAATCTACTGGTCTGAGAAAAGAGTACTCTCTTTTCTTGGCCGACGCTAACCGGCTTCTATCAGGCCTCCCACAGATAGTAAATGAATTTTGCCCATGTCGAGACCAAGTGAGCGGGCATGTTCTGCCGCCATCTGGGGCGGCTGCTGAAAGGGCTCAAGTGCAAGGTTGTAGGTTCCCCAGTGAATACCAATAAAGTGTTCGGCCCTGAGGGCACAGTGGGCATCAATGGCCTCGATTGGGTCAACATGCACTTCATGCATAAACCATTTTGGTGTATAAGCACCAATGGGCATAAGGGCAACATTGGCCTCACCCACAGTCTGGGCAATTTCTTCAAAGTGGTCTGCGTATGCTGTGTCGCCCGCAAAGTAAACCATGGTTTCTCGCTGCTCAAACATGTAGCTGCACCAGAGTGTGTTGTTGCGGTCGTTTAACCAGCGACCTGAAAAGTGTTTCGCCGGCAGGCAGTGAAATTTGGTTTCGTTGATCTCAATATATTGCCACCAGTCGAGCTCAATCACTCTGCTTATGCCATGACGATGCAGCAGAGGGCTTACCCCCAGGGGAACCAGAAATACCGGATCATCTTTTCTTTTCAGCTGTTTAGCCAGATCAAGGTCAAGATGGTCGTAGTGGTTATGTGAGTAAGCCACCACATCGATTCGTGGCATGGCATTGACCTGCAGCGGAATTGCGGTTTTTCTTTCTGGGCCTGCAAAGCTGAAGGGGCTGACCCGTTTGGCGTATACAGGGTCAGTCAGTATGTTCACCTGACCAAGCTGCACCAGGCTGCTGGCATGGCCAAGCCAGGTAACCCGGTAATCGGCTGGCTGCTGGTTAACCAGCTCTATATTCACCTGCTCAAACGGAGTTTTAAAGTGGTGGGTTTTGCGGTCAATGAAGCGGTTATAGATCCAGTTTGCATCGGGGTTTTCGGCGGTTATGCTGTCTGATTGCCAGATGTTTTGAAAGCCGCCTTCGCTTACATGGTGATGAGTATGATAGTTACTGTGTGTTTTTAAGATAAGATTTTTATCTGATACCAGATTCATAGGCATAAGTTACTCGAGAACCCAGCGGCCGGCTATTAAACATTCTTTGATTGCAGGTATTCGGCAAGTCGAGCTGCCTGGGGGTTGCCGGGGTCAAGGGCCAGCACATCTTGCAGCAGTGATTGGGCCCGGTCTTTGTTGCCCAGAATGGTATACACATCGGCCAGATTCAGCAGGTTTTTCAGTTTCTGCGGGTCTCTGAGACGCACCCGTTCACCGAGGTCTGCAGCATGGCTGTAATTGTGTAATAACTTGTTGCAATATGATGCAATGTAGATCATTTCAACTTCGTTCGGCCGCAGAACAATATAATCTTCAGCATAGAGGGCTGCTTTTTTATAGTCTTTCATTTTCAAGTGGCAGCGAACGATCTCGCGATAAGCGTCACGGTTGTTTGCATCAATTTGAAGTACAGCCTCAAGATGACCAAAGGCCTGTTGGTAGTCGTTGGCCAGTCGCGCCTGCTTTGCCTTCTCAAGCATGCCGGCTACTTCACTGTCGCCCGCAATCTCTGCACTGCGTGCCAGGTCTTGTTCTCGGTAGCTGATACGCACAAGAGAAAAGTCGTCAGTTATGCCACCCTTTGACTGACTTGCTTCAAACAGTTCATCTATTTTACCATCTCGCTCTTCGATTGTGCGTAGAAATAGAGATTCATCATCATTCATGATGCGGTTGCCGTATTCGTCATCGCCAAAGGCCAGATCATCGCGGCCATCAGAGCCAAGATAGATCACATCACCTGGTTGCAGTTGAAAGGTGCGAATATGAATAGTACCTTCCATACCTGTGGTGCCAAGCTTGCGGTAAAACAGTTCGTTTTCTATAAAGGCTGCCTGACCGTCGCGGTAGAGTATGGTAAAGGGGTGTTCAGCATTGATATAATACATCAGGCCGGTTTCATCGTCAATCAGGGTAAGAACAAGCGATACCAGCATTGAACCCTCGAATGTTTCAAAGGCATTGTGCAGTTCTAAGAATGTATTTTTGAGCCAGCGCTCTGGGTAAAGACTGTAAACAGCCTGCGATAAATGAGTACGTTGAATAATTGTTTCGAAGACAGAACCAAGTACCAGGGCACCGCCGGCCCCCTGTATTGATTTACCCATGGCGTCAGAATTGAAGCACACTGTATACTCACGGTCTCGTAGTTTGATTGAGCTGGCGGCATTGAGGTCTCCGCCAATTTCGGCCTTCCAGCGTCTGAATTTGAACTTTTTAAACTGCTGCATGTAGAAGTCGACCTTTACGGTCTTACTTCTGGCCTTGTTTAAACCCAGGGGCTGAATCAGTAGACTGGTTAGAAAGTAATCACCATCTTGTTTTACTTTGAGGGCCTGAACCTCTTCAAGAGTGGTCTGCAGTTCTTTAGTACGTTCTTTAACTTTGTCTTCAAGTTCGTTGGCATAGGCTTCAAGTTTGCTCTGGGCATCGCGAATAGAGGTAACCATGTCATTGAATGAGCGTGAGAGAAAGCCAATCTCATCTTCAACCCGTATTTCGACTTCTACATCAAGCTCGCCTTTGTTTACCTCTGCAACCCCATTGAGCAGGTTTTCAAGTGGGTTCAACAGTGCGCCAGAGAGAAAGAACCTATACCCTACTAAAACGACGATGAGCAAAACAAGAAGGTAGAATGTGTAAGTTGCCCCAGTCTCATGAATGTAGTTGCGATAAGCTACGTAGTTGAAACCCAGCTCATGCACAGTATTTCTTTTCAGGTCAACTTGCTGGTAGCTTACATACTGCGTATCATAGTCAACAGATTTGCGATATATTCTGCGCCCTGGTGCCTGCAGGGGAACCAGAAACTGTAAAACCTGCCTTTGTAAGGTCTTCGAATTCTTGTTCGTTTCTAAAAAGGTCGCAATGGCAGATTTAAATGCACTAATTTCATCTGGAAATTTTTTTAAAACTCTGTTTATCTCATCAGCTGCGTTCTTACCTGGTATCTTTTTGACCAGATGTGAAGCAATCAGCACCGGTCTTTCTAGCTGTTCAATAAAACTGATTATTTCTTCACGCTTTGCTGAGCTTGCCTGTTTGCTATCAGCCCATTGTGAAATAGTCTGGCGATAGCCTGCGAAGAAGGGGTTGGCTTTTTCAAGAATTCTTTTCAAGTCTGTGATATTAGTAAAAGAAGAGGCAGTCAGCTGAGCATAGTAGTATGAATTACGCATTGAAGCCTGGTTCTGAGTCAGGGGAACCTGACTTGCATTATTGAAGTACTGAGTCTGCAATTTGCGATTTGCAACGTTGTAGGTCGCGTAGAAATTCAATTCAGACTGTGTTTTTTTGTTAAGCAGATAAAGTTTGGTATCTTTGTTTTTCAACGAATCGTAAGTTTGTTCGCGATCGCTCAGCCCTGAAAAACTGATGAACTCGAGAATCAATAAGAAGCTGACCAGAGATACGCCAATAATTTTGGCCATAAAGGTTGTGCGGTCTTTGGTCGCATTAACATAGATTATTATGGCTGTAAAATATCCTACAATGTTTGAGATGGTCATTGAGATCAGAAAAATATCTCGACCAACCCGCCCTTCACGGCTTACCTGGTTGAGATAGCCGGGTACGACAGTGATAATCATGAACCCCAGAACAATCATTGCAAGCGGCCACGATCTGGTCTTGTAGACCCTGATTATACCCAAAACCAGTATAAGCGCAACATTGCCAACGATCAGCTTGGCAATGTTGGCGCTCATGGCATCGAGCTTAAAATCCCAGTAGTGGCCATCGAAATGATAAATGTACTCGGCTGACAGGCTTTCGATACCAAACACTATTACGATTACCAGGCTGTAGAGGCCATGAGTGGTTAGAGCCCAGAATCTTAATTTTTTGCCCACCTCATTGGGAAATTGAAGGATAAACTGAATAACAAAGGTGGCAGCAAAGAGGGCACCGGCGATGGTGAACCAGCGGTGATAGGCTGCAGTCTGAAAATAAAGGGTTGAAGATACTACGTAGG